>NZ_JBHYUU010000078.1:0-34965 GCF_042749955.1 Kitasatospora sp. NPDC059462
TGCTGGTCGGGGCCTGCCCGTGGTGCTCGGGCAGGTGAACGCCACCGGCCCGACCGGGTCAGGTCGGGCCGGGTCGGATCAGGCCGGGTCGGGTCGGGCCGGGTCGGATCAGGCCGGGTCGGGTCGGGCCGGGTCGGATCAGGCCGGGTCGGGCCGGATCGGGTCGGGCCGGGTCAGGCGGCGGCGGTGGGGAGGCCGAGGAGCTCGGCGGAGCCGTTGCGGTTGTGGCGTTCCTGCCAGAGTTCGAGGGCGCTGCGGCAGGCGTGGTCGAGGTGGCGCACGCCGGCGAGATCGAGGCGCACCGGACGGTCGGCGGGCAGGCCCTCCAGGGATTCGAGGGTTTCCAGGAGCCGGGGCAGCCGCAGGAAGGTGGCGTTGCCGTGCAGCGTCACCCGGACGGCGCCGTCGGGGAGTTCGTCGACCGCGACCTGGAGGTGGGAGGTGTCCCAGGCGCTCTTGAGCACCGCGAGGAGCAGGCCGAGCAGCACCCCTTCGAGGAGGTTGGTCACCACGATGGCGATCGCCGTGGCGGCCAGGATCGCCGCCTCCCCGCGGTCGGCCCGCCAGAGCGGGCGCAGGGTGCGGAGCGGGACCAGCTTGGCCCCGGCGTGGACCAGGACACCGGCCAGCGCGGCGAGCGGGATGGCGGAGAGGGCGGCGGGGAGCAGGGCCGCGAAGAGCAGCAGCCAGAGGCCGTGCAGGACCCGGGAGGCCTTGGTGCGGGCGCCGGCCTGGACGTTGGCGGCGCTGCGGACGATGACGGCGGTCATCGGCAGGGCGCCGAGCAGACCGCAGACGGTGTTGCCGACGCCCTGGGCGAGCAGTTCGCGGTCGTAGTCGGTGCGCGGGCCCTCGTGCAGCCGGTCGACGGCGGCCGCGCTGAACAGGCTCTCGGCGGAGGCGATCAGCGCGAAGGCGACGGCCGTGCCGAGGACGCCGACGCTGCCGAGCGCGGCGAGGTCGGAGGCGCCGGGCAGGTCGACGACGCCGGCGAGTCCGGCCACCTCGATCCGGGCGACGGGCAGGTCGAACAGCGCGGTGACGGCCGTCGCGCCGGCGACGGCGGCGAGCGGTGCGGGGACCACCCGGATCCGGGCGGGCAGGCGCGGCCAGAGCAGCAGGACCGCCACGGTCCCGGCCCCGATGGCGGCGGCGGCGAGCGCGTGCCGGTCCCCGGCCACGTCGACGGCCAGGCCCGGGAGTCCGGCGAGCTTGGCGGGGCCGCCGGCCGGGCCCTTGGCGTCGGCGAGCGCGTAGAGCTGACCGGCGATCAGCACCAGGCCGATCCCGGCGAGCATGCCCTGCACGACCGAGACGGAGATCGCCCGGAACAGCCGGCCGAGCCGGGCGGCGCCCATGGCGAGCTGGAGCAGGCCGGCCACGGCGGTGATGACGCCGAGGGCGGCGAGGCCGTGTTCCTGGACGGCGGCGAAGACCAGCACCGTCAGGCCCGCGGCGGGGCCGGAGACCTGGAGGCTGCTGCCGGGCATCAGGCCGGTCACGAGGCCGCCGACGATGCCGGTGACCAGGCCGAGTTCGGCCGGGACGCCGGAGGCGACGGCGACGCCCACGCAGAGCGGGAGGGCGACCAGGAAGACGACGAGGGAGGCGGGGAGGTCGGAGCGCAGAGTGCTGCTCAGCCGAAGGGCGGGACGACGAGTCATCGGGTCCTCGGGAGAGTGTGGACGGTGCGGTGGACGGCGGTGCGGGGCTGAACGGCGGTGCGGTGGACGGCGGTGCGGGGCTGAACGGCGGTGCGGTGGACGGCGGTGCGGGGCCGCGGAACGACGCGGCGGGCGGCGACCCGGCGGTGCGGCGGCGGGCCGTGGGACGGGGTCACAGCGGGAGGAAGAGGCCGGCGTCGGCCCGGTGGGCGAGCACGAGTCCGGTGTGGATCTCGTAGAACCAGCCGTGCAGTCTGATCCGCCCCTCGCTCAGCCGGCGGGCGACGGCGGGGTAGCCGCGCAGCCGGTCGAGCTGGGTGAGGACGTGGCGCTGCACCGGCCCGGCGACGGTCGGGTCGAAGACGTCGGCCTCGTCCGCACGGAGCACCGCCCGGTCGGCGTGGCGCAGCCAGGCGCGGACGGCGGGCACCACGCTGAGGTCCTCGCCGCGCACCACGGCGCCGACGGCCCCGCAGTGGGAGTGCCCGCAGACCACGAGGTCACGGACGCCGAGCACCTCGACGGCGTACTCGATGGTGGCGGTCTCGCCCGAGGTGCCGTCGGCCCGGTAGGTGGGGACGATGTTGCCGGCGGTGCGCAGTTCGAAGAGGTCGCCGGGGTCGGCGCCGGTGATCAGGGCGGGCACCACGCGGGAGTCGGAGCAGGTGATGAACAGGGCCTGCGGGGTCTGGCCGGCGGCGAGGGCGGTGAGTTCGCGGCCGGTGTCGCCCGCGCGCTGCGGGAACGCCCGGGCCCGGTCGATGAGCGGTTCCATGGAGTGGATGCCTCCTTCGGTGACCCTCGCGGCGCCGGCCGGGAGGGGCGGTGGACGGGCAGGCACGTCGTCACCGGGTGTTCCCGGCGGGCGGTGCGGGCGGGTGCGGCCGCGGCGGGCGCATGGCTCCGCCGCACGGCCGCGTCGATGACTCTCGGTGTCCCCCCGGCGACCTGACGACGCGTCAAGGGGAAGTAAAACACGGGTATCGGGTCGGCAAAAGCGCGTCCAGGGCGCAGAATGTGCCGATCTGGTTAACATCCTGTTGCCTTGAGCGGTGCAGGGCCTTCCGCCTTGGCGTTTGCACGTCCGGGGGAACCCGGAGGGCCGCCGAAGCGTTGATGCGCGGCGTTCCGCGCGCGCCCCGCCCGAAGTCGAACGCGCTCCGGGCGCACGCGGCCGGGCCGCCGCCGTTCGGGGAATGGCGGCGGCCCGGGGAGTGATTGACGGTGCGTCAGCGGTGCAGCGTGGTGACGGTGAGGCCAGGGGCGGAGCGGATCTCGGCCTCGGTGAAGCGCTCGGTCGTCCACTGCTTGCGGGCGTAGCGGCGGGTCTGGTCGGTGAAGTGGGGCGAGGTCGGGTCGGCCGACTGTCCGTAGGTGAGCAGCGTGCGGGTGCGCGGGCCCCGGTCGGTGAGCTCGACGGCCATCAGGAAGCTGGAGCCGTGCGGGACGCTCAGCACGTCCGACGGGTAGGTGGCGCCGCCGTCGCCCGAATCCGGCCGGGCCGTCAGCACGTTGAAGCAGCCCAGCAGTCCGGAGCAGCCGTGCAGCGGGATCCCCGCCCAGCGCTGGACGCGCCCGATCGGGGCGTCCACCGGCAGCCCCCGGGCGGCCAGGCCGCGCACCGCGTCGGCGAAGGCGCGCTGGGCTTCGGGGTCGTCGGCCGCGATGCCGCGCGGGGTGGTCAGCGGCCGGTCCGGGTCGTACGGGACCGTCCGCCAGGCCGTGGTGCGGGTCCTCGCCAGCGCACCCTGGTACTCCTGCCAGAGCACGGTGCCCCGGCTGTCTGCGTCGGCCCGGGTGTTCCAGGCGGCCAGCGCGTCGCACCCGGCGCGGACGTCGACCCGGGTGCCGTCGGTGGCCGCGATCACCGGGTGGGCGCGGCACAGGGCGACGGCGTCGTCGCGGTCCAGCTCGGCGCTCTGCACCCGGTTGCCGAACATGGCCGCCTGGAGGGAGGCGAGGGTGAAGCCGGGCGCGCCGAGGCCGTCGGCGCCGGTCCGGCGGTCGGCGATCATCCGCAGGCTCAGCTGCGGCCGCGAGGCGAGCTCCCGGCCGTTGTTGTAGACGGCGGGCAGGCCGGCGATCGGCGCGTCCGCGTTGGTCAGGTAGGGGCCGTTGTTGGCGTTGGCCACGTAGTCGGCGCGGGTCAGCGCCGGGTGCCCGGCCGGGCCGAACACACCCGGGACCAGGGCGTCCTGGTCGGTGCCCGGGTCGCAGGCGGTGGTCGAGCCGTCGAGCACGCCGTCGGTGAAGGGGTTGGGCACCTGGCAGCGCTCCCGCAGCGCGTCGGTGACGTGCGGGACGGCGGAGGAGTCGGTGAAGTACGCCGTCCCGGTGGAGTCCACGGCCGTGGTGTACACCCACGGGGCGCCCTGGTAGGTGCGCTGGGCCTGCCGCAGCTGGTCGAGGTTCTGCGAACGGCCGATCGCCACCCACTCGTTGAGGGAGCGGAGGTTGTCGGCGTTGGCGTCGCGCAGGGTGTAGGCGTACTCGCCGGTCCAGCCCTCGGCCAGGACGAAGCCGTGGCGGGAGCGGTAGACGGTCCGGTCGACGGTGGCCAGCGTGCCGTCGGCGGCCCGGACGGTGACCGGGAGGGTCTCCGTGGTCATCCGCTCCACCTTGCCGTCCACCAGGTACGCGGTCGGGTCGCCGGGCACCAGGGTGAGCCGGTAGGCGGTGAAGTGGTCGGCGTAGCTGGTGGTGTGGGTCCAGGCGAGGTTCCGGGTGTGGCCGATCTGCAGGAACGGCAGGCCGTAGAGACCGGCGCCGGCGATGTCCAGGACGCCCGGGATGGTCAGCTGGGCCTGGTAGAAGCGCTCGGAGCCGGCCCATTGGAGGTGCGGGTTGGCCAGCAGCAGGCCGTTGCCGTCGCGGGCGGCGTCGCGGCCGATCGCCCAGGCGTTGCTGCCGGTGTCGGGGGTGGCGGCTGCCCGGCGCACCCAGGGCGGCGGGCCGGCGGCGGGCCGGGCGGCGCCGGTCGCTTCGCCGCGCGCGGCGCCGGTGGCGGCGCTGGTGACGGCGCTGGTGGCGGCGGGCCCGGGGGCGGCTTCTCCCGGGGCGGCTTCTCCGGGTACGGCTCCGGCTCCCGGGGCGGCGGTGGCGACCGAGTGTTTCGAGGTACCGGCGAGGGTGTTGACGTCGTAGAGGATGTTCCAGAGGTCGTCGGCGGTGATCGGTCCGCCCCAGCCCTTCCCCCGGCAGGACGGGTCCGGGAGGTGGTCGGCCCCGGTGTCGCGCAGGTAGCGGTTGTACCCCGCGACGTAGCCGTCGACCAGCTGCCGCACCTCCCCCGTCGGGCCGAGCGGCGCCGGCTCGGCCAGCAGCCGCCGCACCGTGCCCGAGCGCAGCACCCCCTGCTGGTAGGTGTCGCTCTCCAGGTTGGCGAGCCGGTCCACGGTCCGGCCGTCCGGCCCGTACCAGCGCGAGCGCTCGGCGCGCACGGTGACCACCTGGTCGGCGAGTTGACAGAGGTTGTCCTGCGCGAAGGCATACCCGTAGCCGTAGCCGAGGCCGCCGAAGTCCCGGGCGAGGACGTGCGGGACGCCGTACTCGGTCCGGCGGATCTTGGCGGTCCAGCCTCCCCCCTTGTCGTCGGCCCGGGCGGCGGGGGCGGGCGCCAGGGCGGTCAGCAGGCCTGCGGCCAGGCCGAGGGCGAGGGTGGTGGAGGTCAATCGGCGTGCTATGGCGAGGGGTTGATCGTGCGTCAGTCCGGTCTTCTTCGACATGGACCCCACGCTGCCGCCGCGGGCGCGTGCCGGTCATCGCCCCGGGGGACGACCCAGCCCTCGCCCGTCGGACCTACCCGCGTACGCCTCGGGAAGGGGGTGTTCCTTGTCCGAACCGCCCGGACGACGGAGGGTGGCCGGGTGGATCGGCCGACGAGGGGAGGCCATCTGATCATCGCCCGCGAGACCGCCTTCGGCCTGCCCCGGGTGCGGTGACCGGGCCGGACCGGACCGGACCGGCTTCACGCCGGGTGGCGGCCCAGGTCGTCGATGCGGGCGAGCACCTCGGCCACGTGCGGACGCACCCGGGCCTTCAGGCCGCGGCTCCAGGTCTCGTCGTCGTAGTGGCTGGTGCGGTAGAGGTCCCTCGCGTGCTCCAGGACTGGGCGGTGCTCCGGGGGGAGGCGGGCGAGGGCCCAGTCCGCGGCGGCGTCCTTGGGGCGGATCTCCCCCGTGGCGAGCGTCGTCCAGATGCGGGCGAGGGTCAGCAGGACGTTGCGGGTGTCGCCGTCCAGGTCGTCGAGGAGTGCGGGGACGCCCATGACGCTCGCCCGGACGAGGTCGGCGTGCGGGACCGGGTCGAGCAGCCGGCCGGGCGGCGGTCCGCCGAGGGGGCGGTCGCCGGCGAGGACCATGGTGAGCGCGAGGGCGAGGTCCGGCATCGGGCCGGGCCGCGGCGGACCGCTCTGCCGGAGTTCCTCGCGCAGCCACTCGCCGAACAGGAAGTCCCCGGTCGGCGGGAACCGCCAGGGGCGGACCTCGGAGTGGACGACGACGGTGAGTTCCACCGGGCGGAGGCCGGCCGAGAGGCCGGAGATCCCCAGCAGGCCCTCGGTGAGGGCCCGGCGCTCCCGGTCGTCCATGGTCCGGCGGGTGACGGCCAGGACGTCCAGATCGCTCGCCGCCCGGAGGCCCCCGAGCACGGCAGAGCCGTGGAGGTAGGTGCCGAGGAGCGCGGGCGCGAGGACGTCGTGGAGGAGCCGGACGGTCCGGTCGAGTTGATCGCCGCTCATCGAGGCCGGCTCCGGGCCTCGCGCAGGCCGAGGTCGGGCCTGCCGGTGGCGTCCAGCCGGTTCACGGCCACCCGGCGGGCGCGGGCGGGGGCCACGGTCTCTGCGGGGTGGTGCAGGCCGGGGTGGTCGGTGATCACACGTCGATTCACAGCGGCTTCGGCCATGTCGCCATCCTGCCTCGCCACCACGCCCGCCCGCAGGCGAAATTCGCCCCCAGGCGGTCGGCGCGACGGCGCGGGCCCGGAGGAGAGGGCCGATTGGGAGCAGCACAGGGTGCTCCGCCGGAGGAAGGGGCAACTCCGGGCGAGGCCTACGGCCCGCCCCCTGGGAAGCCGCGACACCTTCTCCGTCGGCCAGCGAGCCGAAGCCCGGCCGGCACCCGGCAGGATCTGGTCGGCCTTCGCCAGGGGCTGTGCCTGCGCGTGCAGGCCATGGGCAGCCAGAAGCCTTGGCGCCGCTGCTCCTTGGGGCCATCCCCGCGCGTGCGGGGCCGAGAGCAGGGCCACAACCACGACCACCGCCTCCATCGGAACATCCCCGCGCGTGCGGGGCCGAGGCGCGGAGGCCGGCGCGGGGGCCGGGGCTCGGCGGAGCATCCCCGCGCGTGCGGGGCCGAGCAGAACCGCTGCCCCTCGGCCACCGTCTGGTGAGGAGCATCCCCGCGTGCGCAGGGCCGAGACCCCCAACGAGGCGCCGTCCACGATGAGGTGGGGAGCATCCCCGCGTGTGCGGGGCCGAGAGGTGAGGCTTCATGCCCACGCAGGACGAGTTGGGAGCATCCCCGCGTGTGCGGGGCCGAGGCTTGTTGAGCTGGGATGCTACCCGGCGGGAGCCGTCCCCCGCATCGGTTCGGTGGGGGTGCTCGGCCGGCTACTTGGTGGGGCGGGGGGCGGGGACGAGGCCGGTCTGGTAGGCGAGGGCCACCAGTTGGGCGCGGTCGCGGGCGTCGAGTTTGGCCATGGCGCGGTGGATGTGGGTGCGGATGGTGAAGGGGCTGACGAACATCCGGGCGGCGATCTCCTCGTTGCTGAGGCCGGTGGCCGCCATGGCCATCACCTCGCGTTCGCGGGCGGTGAGGGCGGCGAGGCGTTCGGGGGTGGCGGTGGGGGCCTGGTCCGGCGAGGGGTGGGCGAGGAGCTGCTCGATGACGGCGCGGGTGGCGGCGGCCGACAGCAGCGGGTCACCGGCGGCGACGCGGCGCAGGGCGGCGAGCAGTTCGGTCGGTTCGGCGTCCTTGCCGAGGAAGCCGCCGGCGCCGGCGCGCAGGGCCTGGGCGACGTACTCGTCGATCTCGAAGGTGGTGAGGATGAGCACCCGGGTACCGGCGAGGTCGGGGTCGCCGCAGATGGCGGCGGTGGCGGAGAGGCCGTCCACGCCGGGCATCCGGATGTCCATGAGCACGACGTCCGGGCGGGTGGCCTTGGCCAGCTCGACGGCTTCGCGGCCGTCGGCGGCCTCGCCGACCACCTCCATGTCGTCCTCGGCGTCGATGAGGACGCGGAAGGCCCCGCGCAGCAGCGTCTGGTCGTCGGCGAGCAGTACTCGGATGGTCACGGGTGTTCCTCTCGGGCGGCGGTGCGCAGGGGCAGTTCGGCGGAGACCAGGAAGCCCCCGCAGGGCCGGCGGTCGGCGGTGAGCCGTCCGCCGACGGCCGCGGCGCGCTCGCGCATGCCGATCAGGCCGAAGCCGCCGCCGACGCTGGGGACGCCGGTGCGCCCGGCGGCCACCGCGCGGTCGTTGGCGACGCTGAGCCGCAGGCGGCTGCCGGAGTACGCGAGGGTGACGTCGGCGGCGGTGCCGGGGGCGTGCTTGGCGACGTTGGTCAGGGATTCCTGGAGGATCCGGTAGGCGGTGAGGTCGACGCCCGGGGAGAGCGGCTGCGGCTCGCCCTCGACGCTGAGGCGCACGGGCAGGCCGGCCCGTTCGAAGGCGCCGACGAGGTCGGGCAGCCGGTCCAGACCGGGTGCCGGTTCGAGCGGGGCCTGCGGGTCGTCGGCGCGGCGCAGCAGGCCGACGGTCGCCTTGAGCTCGCGCAGGGCGGAGCCGGTGGCGTCGGTGAGGTGGCTGAGCATCTCGCGGGCCTGGGCGGGGTGGCGGTCGAGCAGGTGGACGGCGATGCCGGCCTGGGCGTTGGCGAGGGCGATGTGGTGGGCGACGACGTCGTGCAGGTCGCGGGCGATCCGGATGCGTTCGTCGGCGACGCGGCGGCGGGCCTCCTCCTCGCGGGTGCGCTCCGCCCGTTCGGCGCGTTCCTCGATGGCGGCGAGGTGCTCGCGGCGGCTGCGGACGGCGTCGCCGAAGGCGCCCGGCAGCAGGACCCAGGCGATGATGCCGACCTTGACGCTGAAGGAGGTGTGGGGCTCGTTGATGATCGTGGCGACGGTCACCAGCACGGCCGCGACCGCGGTGGCGAGGCGCGCGGTTCTGCGATCGGTGCGCACCGCGAGGAAGTAGAGGGCGGCGAGCAGCGGGGCGACCAGGCCGGCGTTGAGCTGGGTGGCGACGAAGCAGAGGGCCAGGCTGCAGACGAGGGTGGTCGCGAAGGCGATGTCGGGCCGACGACGGTGGGCCAGGACTGCCAGGCTGGAGACGACGGCCAGGGCCAGCGCGGCCGGGTTCGGAGCGATGCGGTTGCCGAGGCGGTCGATGGTGGTCGTCCCGGCGGCGATGACGACCACGGCGAGCACGAGCAGCGCGTCGGCCAGGTGGGGGTGACGGCGCGCGCGGTGCAGCCAGGTGTCGATCATGCTCGCTTCTCCCGGTCCGGGGCTGCCCTGGGGGGTCCTTCGGCCGGGCCCGGACGATCCGGCGAAGGGGGTGGGGGGTACTGCGCGGGGAGGACGTACTGCATTTGCAGTACATGTCGTCCGATTGAACGGTAGTACGGATGTGGTTCGTACCATTTTGACCCGACGGCGCGCCGACGGGCCGGGGTGCGGCCCTGCCGCGGCCCCGTGGGGACGGGAACCGCGGCAGGGGCGGGTGGGTCAGACGCCGACCGAGTGGCGGGGGGACTCGGCCTCGGGGCCGTCGGCCCCGGCGACCGGGGCCGGGGCGGCGGTCTGGAGCTTGGCACCCTCGACGTCGACGTCGGGGATGATCTTCTCCAGCTTGGCCGGCAGCCACCAGGCACGGCGGCCGAGCAGGACCAGCACGGCCGGGACGATCGCCATCCGGACCACGAAGGCGTCGAAGGCGACGGCGGCGGCCAGGCCGAGACCCATCATCTTGATCATCGGCTCGCTCATCCCGATGAAGCCGGCGAAGACGCTGATCATGATGAGCGCGGCGGCGGTGACCACCCGGGCGTTGTACCGGAAGCCGGTGACCACGGCCTCGCCGGGCTCCTCGCCGTGCACGAAGGCCTCCCGGATGCGGGTGACCAGGAACACCTCGTAGTCCATGGCCAGGCCGAAGACCACGCCGATCATGAAGATCGGCATCATGCTCATCACCGGGCCGGTCTGCTCGACACCGATCAGCTCGGCGAGCCAGCCCCACTGGAAGACCGCGACGACGGCGCCGAGCGCGGCGACCACCGAGAGCAGGAAGCCGAGGGCGGCCTTGAGCGGCACGAGGATCGAGCGGAAGACCACCAGGAGCAGCAGCACCGCGAGGCCGACGACGACCGCGAGGTAGGGCAGCAGGGCGTCGTTGAGCTTCTGCGAGACGTCGATGTTCATCGCCGTCGCGCCGCTGACCAGGACCGTCGCGCCGGTCTCGGACTTCAGGTCGGGGGCCTTGTCGCGGATCGCGTGGACCAGGTCGGTGGTCTCGGCGTCGCTCGGGCCGGTGGCCGGCATCGCGGTGACCATCGCGGTGTCCCCGGCCTGGTTGAAGACCGCGGGCGTGACGGCGACGACGCCGGGCAGGGCCTTCACGGTCTCGCCGACCTTGGCGGCGGCGGCCTTGGGGTCGGCCGCGCCCTTGGCGTCGACCAGCACCGTCAGCGGGCCGTTGAAGCCGGGGCCGAAGCCCTCGGAGAGGTGGTCGTAGGCGCGGCGCTGGGTGGTGGAGGTGGGCTTGGCCTCGTCGCCGGGCAGGCCGAGCCGCAGGTCCAGGGCCGGCAGGGCGAGGACGCCGAGGCCGACCACGCCGAGGACCAGCACGGCGACCGGGCGGCGCAGCACGAAGCGGGCCCAGCGGGTGCCGCCGTTGGGGCGGTCGGCACCGGTCGCCGCGTGCCCGCCCTTGGCGGCCTTGCGGTCCTTGCGGGACAGCGCCCTGCGGCCGAGGAAGCCGAGCAGCGCGGGGACGAGGGAGAGCGCGACCAGCACGGCGATCACGACGGTGCCGGCCGCGGCCATGCCCATCTTGGCGAGGATCGGGATGCCCACCACGGACAGGCCGGCCAGCGCGATGATCACGGTGAGTCCGGCGAACACCACGGCCGAGCCGGCGGTGCCGACGGCACGCCCGGCGGCCTCCTTCGGCTCGTGGCCGTCGAGGAGCTCGGCGCGGTAGCGGGAGACGATGAAGAGCGCGTAGTCGATGCCGACGGCGAGGCCGAGCATCATCGCGAGGGTGCTGGTGGTGGTGGACAGGCCCAGGGTGCTGCCGAGCGCGGTGATCAGGCCGATGCCGAGGCCGACGCCGATCAGCGCGGTGAGCAGCGGGAGTCCGGCGGCCAGCAGCGAGCCGAAGGTGATCACCAGCACGACGGCGGATATCGCCATGCCGATCGCCTCGGCGGAGCCGCCCTGCTCGCCCATCTCCATCAGGGCCGTGCCGCCGATGTCCACGGTGAGACCGGCGTCACGGGCGTGCTGGGCGGAGTCCTTCAGGGTCTCGGTGGCGGTCTCGCTGACCTTGCCCGGCTTGACGCTGTAGTTGACCGTCGCGTAGGCGGTGGTGCCGTCCTGGGAGACCGCGTTGGCCTTGAACGGGCTGGTCGCGCCGACCACCTGCTCGCTGCCGGCGAGCTCGGCGACCGCCTTCTCGACCGTCTGCTGGTTCTCGGCGGCGGTGATCTTCTGGCCGGACGGGGCGACGAAGACCAGCCGGGCCGACGCACCGTCGGACATCGCGCCGGGGAAGCGCTCGTCCATGAGGTCGAAGGCCTTCTGCGCCTCGGTGCCGGGCATCGCGAAGCCGTCGTCGGGGGCGGCCGGCGCCTTGGCGGCCAGCACCCCGACGGCGGCCAGCACGGCGACCCAGAGCAGGGTCACCAGCCGGCGCCTGAGGAAGGACCATCGGCCCAGGCGGTAGAGGAAAGTGGCCACGGGAGAGCGGACTCCTTCGGATGGCGGGGCAGGTTGGGGTGGCCGGGCGGCGCGTTCGGCCGCAGGGCCGGGTCGCCCGGAGCATGACCATCCTGCGGCGGCGGGGGCCTCCCCGGCGTCGGCTCTGTGCAGGCATTCCGGGGTAATGCGGACGCAGCAGCGCGGACCCGGACGGACTAGTCCTCGGGGCGGAGGTCGGCGGCCGGGCTCCGACCTGCGACCGAGGGGCGACCCCGGGGCGGGCGGTCCGGTCCCGGCGCGGCCGGAGCGCGCGCCGGGTCACCCGGGCGGAGGTGCGGACGGGCCGGGGACCGGCGGGCGAAGTAGCGTGATGTGCCTGACCCGGGCGATTCGTCCAGGTCCGTCCAGCTGTGTCCCCGAGGGCTCCGTCGGCCCGGGGGGCCGCAGCCGTCCACCGTACGTCCACCGCACGTCCCTCAGCCGGAGGTGGCCCATGGGCGTTCCCGCCGCCCGCATCGTGTTCGACGAGAACGACCGCGCGGCCGTCGCGGAGGCGGTGAGCGAGATGCTCGCCACCGGTGCGCTCACCCTCGGTCCCTGGACCGAGCGGTTCGAGCAGTCCTTCGCCGCCGAGCACGGCGCCGAGCACGCCGTCGCCGTCGCCAGCGGCACCGCCGCGCTGGAGATCGTCCTGCGCGCCCTGGACGTCCGCGGCCGCGACGTCGTCGTCCCCGCCGTCACCTTCTACGCCACCGCCGGCGCCGTCCTGCACGCCGGCGGCCGGCCGGTGATCGCCGACGTCGACCCGGCCACCCTCGCGCTCGGCCCCGACACCCTGGAGGCCGCGCTCACCCCCGACACCGCCGCCGTCGTCCTGGTCCACATCGGCGGGCTGATCACCCCCGAGGTGGACGCCCTGCGCGCGATCTGCGACGCCCGCGGCGTCCCGCTGGTCGAGGACGCCGCGCACGCGCACGGCAGCACCTACCGGGGGCGGGCGGCCGGCGGCTTCGGCGTGGCCGGCGCGTTCTCCTTCTACCCGACCAAGGTCACCACCAGCGGCGAGGGCGGCATGATCCTCACCGGGTCCGCCGAGCTGCGCGACGAGGCCCGGATCCACCGCGACCAGGGCAAGGGCTCCTTCACCACCAACCACCACGTCCGCCTCGGCGCCTCCTGGCGGATGAGCGAGCCGAACGCCGCCATCGGCGCCGTCCACCTGCGCCGGCTCAAGGAGTTCGTGGAGACCAGGCGCCGGGTCGCCCAGCGCTACGACGCCGCGCTCGGCGCGCTCGACGGGCTGGAGCCGGTCACCGAGCCGGCCGGCTCCCGGAGCAACTACTACAAGTACGTCGCCCTGCTGCCGCGCGGCGTGGACCGGGCCGCCTTCAAGCGGGCGGTCGCCGAGGAGTACGACGTCCGGCTCTCCGGCGAGGTCTACGACCTGCCCCTGCACCTCCAGCCGGTGCTCGCCCCCTACCGGCGCGGCGCCCTGCCGGTCGCCGAGGACGTCTGCGCCCGGCAGATCTGCCTGCCGGTCCACTCCGACATGACCGAGGACGAGACCGACCTGGTGATCGAGGCCGTGAGCGCCGTCCACCGCCGGACGGCGGGCTGACCCCCGTCGGGGCCGGCACACCGGCGGGGCCGACACCCCGGCGGAAGAGCGAGGAAGGGAGAACACCGTGCGGATAGCGGTCACCGGGGGATGCGGATTCATCGGCTCGCACGTCGTCGACCGGCTGCTCGCCGCCGGGCACGAGGTGCTGGCGGTGGACACCACCGACAAGTACCTGAACCCCGACGCCGACCACGCCCGGATCGACGTCCTCGACCTGCCCGCGCTCACCACCGCCCTGGACGGCTGCGAGGTGGTCTTCCACCTCGCCGCGCAGGCCGACGTCGAACGCGTCGCCGCCGACCCGGTCGGCGCCGTGCGGGCCAACATCGACGGCACCGAGACCGTGCTGGAGGCGGCCCGCCGCAACGACCTCAGCCGCACCGTCCTCGCCAGCACCGTGTGGGTGTACGGCGCCGCGCTCACCGAGGCCGCGCTCGACGGCGAGGAGCAGGAGCTGGACGAACACGTGCCGATCGACCTGGAGCACAGCGGGCACCTGTACGTCGCCACCAAGCTCGCCGCCGAGATGCTGGTGCACAGCTACCGCCAGCTCTACGGCCGACACTTCACCATCCTGCGGTACGGCATCCCGTACGGGCCGCGGATGCGCGACGAGCTGGTGGTCGCCCGCTTCGTGCAGGCCGCGCTCGCCGGCCGGCCGATCACCATCGCGGGCGACGGGCGGCAGAGCCGCAACTTCGTCTACGTCGAGGACCTCGCCGACGCGCACGTACGGGCCCTCTCCCCCGCCGCCGAGGACCAGACCTTCGCCCTGGAGGGCTCCACCGCCGTCTCCGTCCGGGACATCGCCGACACCGTCGACGACCTGCTCGGACCGGTCACCATCGAGCACATCGAGGCCCGCACCGCCGACTACGCCGGGCGCCGGATCTCCGCCGCCCAGGCGAAGCGGCTGCTGGGCTGGTCGCCGCGGACCAACTTCGCGGAGGGCCTGCGGCGCTACGCGGACTGGTACCGGGCGGAGGCCGCACCGCGGCCGGGCGCCTGAGGCGGGGGCCGGGCGGTGCCGCACGCGCTGCTGGTCTCCGGCTCGCTCGGCCAGGGCCACGACGTGATGGCCCGGGCCTGCGCGGACTCCCTGGAGGCGCGGGGCTGGACGACCGCCACGGTCGACGCGATGGCCCTGCTCGGGCAGCGCGCCGGCACCGCCGGGGAGGCGGTGTTCCGGCGGCTGCTCGGGCTGCCCGGCCTCTACGACGCGTTCCACTTCTCGGCGCTGCGCCCCGGCGCCCGGATCGCGCTGCTCGCGGATGCGGCGGCGCGGCGGCGGCTGGTGCCGGCGCTGCGGGCGCTGCTCGGGGAGCAGCGGCCGGAGCTGGTGGTGTCGGTGTTCGCCACGGCCACGTCGGCCGTCAACCGGCTGCGGGGCGGGGGCGGCTTCCGCTTCCGGCACCTGGTGCTGTGCACGGACGTCACGCCGCACCGGCTGTGGGTGCAGGAGGAGAGCGACCTTTTCCTGGTCACCTCGGAGGTCGCCGCGTGCGGGGTGCGGCGCTACCGGCCCGACGCGCCGGTGGCCGTCCTGCCCGCGCCGCTGCGGGCGCCGTTCTACCGGCCGCCCTCGCGGGAGGAGGCGCGGGCACGGCTGGGGGTGCCGGCGGAGGCGCGGTGCGTGCTGCTGATGTCGGGCGCGTGGGGCCTCGGGCCGCTGGCCCGGACGGCGGCGGCCCTGGCCGACGCCGGTCCGCACGTGCTGGCGGTGGCGGGGAGCAACGGCGAGCTGGAACGCCGCCTGCGCCGCGCCGCCCTGCGGCAGCCGCGGCTGCACCCGTTCGGCTGGACCGACGAGGTACCGGCGCTGATGGCCGCCGCCGACCTGGTGGTCACCAGCTCCGGTGACACCTGCAGCGAGGCCCGCGCCCTGGGGCGCAGGCTGCTACTGCTCGACGTCGTCCAGGGCCACGGCCGCGACAACCTGCAGCACGAGCTGGAGCTCGGCCACGCCGACGTCGTCTCCGCCCGCCCGGCCGAGGTCGTCCGCTCCGCCCTCGCAGCAGTCACCCGCCCCGAGCCCCACCCCTCCCCCGGCGCCACCCCTGACGGATGGCGCACCGGCTTCACGGCCGCCCTGGAACGGGTGGGCCTGGCCTGACCGGCCGACTACGGGGAACCGATGCACCGGCCCGCCTCCGCCGGATAACATCGCAGCTCAGCAAGCCTCGGCCCCGCACGCGCGGGGATGGTCCCGCGTAGGGCATGTTCGGCGGTCCGAACGAGCCCTCGGCCCCGCACGCGCGGGGATGGTCCCATCCAGGTCGAGGTGGTCGCCCGCGCCGGCCACTCGGCCCCGCACGCGCGGGGATGGTCCCATGATTTGGGACACCGCCGTCAACCCTGCCGGCGCGGCCCCGCACGCGCGGGGATGGTCTGAGCGGCGACCGACCGCACCGTGCCCGGGCCGGTCGCCCGTTGGCGATCGGCCCAGGCCTTTCGGCGGGGCTCGGTTGCTTCCCGCAGCCCCGGGGGTGTCAGCGGCAGAGGGCTGCGTCGACCGCGTCGGTCAGGCGGGTGGCGGTGGGTTCGTCCGGGACAGTGGTGAGGGTGATGTTCACGGCGCGGCCGTCCTCCGTGACGCCTCCCCTGGTCCGGTAGCCCGGGGAGGTGCCGCCGTGGCCCCAGGCGAGGCCGCCGCAGGTCAGCGGCCTGCTCTGGATGCCGAGGCCGTAGCGGACCCCGGGGCCCAGGAACTCGGCCGGGACGGTGGTGCGCATCTCGGCGAGTTGGGCGGCGGGCAGCAGACGGCCGCCGAGCAGCGCGCCGTAGAAGGTGTTGAGGTCGGTGTTGGTGGACACGACCGCGCCCGCGGCCCAGGCCATCGAGGCGTCCATGTCGGTGTAGTCGACGAGCGGCGCGTCCGGGGCGGCGCGGTGGTAGCCGTGCGGGTGGGGCTCGTGGAGGACGGTGTCCCCGGGCGCCGGGACGTAGGTGTGGCGCAGGCCGGCCCGGTTGATGACGCGCTTGGTGACCTCCTCTCCGAAGGGGCGGCCGGTGACCTTCTGGATGATCAGGCCCGCCAGCAGGTAGTTGGTGTTGTTGTACTCCCACTGGGTGCCGGGCGCGAAGTGGGCCTTCTGGGCCAGTGCGCCGTCGAGGAGTTCACGCGGCTCGAAGTAGCGGTACTGGATGGTGGTGAAGTCGGCCAACGCGGGTGCGTTCATGTACTCGGGCAGGCCGCTGGTGTGCTGGAGCAGCTGACGGACCGTGATGTTCCGGCCGTCGATTCCCTCGCCGCGCACCAGACCCGGCAGGTAGGTGTCCACGCTCGCGTCCAGGCCGACCTTGTCCTCGGCGACCAGTTGCAGGACGACGACGGCGACGAAGGCCTTGGTGTTGCTGCCGGCCCGGATCTGTCCGTCGACCGGGACCCGGGACCCGGTGGTCAGGTCGCCGACTCCGGCGGTGTAGGTCCGGCTGCGGCCGTCGCGGCCCTTGACGGTGGCGAGGGCGGCCGGCATGCCGTCCTCGTGCACCAGCGCGTCGAGGCGCTGCTGCACGACGTCCGGGCGCGGGGCGGCGAAGGCCGGCGACGGGGCCGGGGCGAAGGCGGTCAGGGCGAGCCCTGCGGTGGCCGTGGCCGTCAGGGCGTGCCGCGCGAGGCGGATGCGGTGTGCCCTGCGCTGCGGGGCGGGTTCGTTCATCGGAGGCTCCACTGCTGGGAAGCGAAGGGGGGAAGGGGTGCGGGGCGGCGCGGCCGGGTGGCCGACGCCGCCCGGCCGGGGGTCAGCGGCAGAGCGCCTCGTCCACCGCCTGGTCCACGTGCTTCGTGGTGTCGGCGTCCGGGATCGTGGTGACGGTGATGTTCACGGCGCGGCCGTCTTCGGTGGTGCCGCCGGCGGTCTCGTAGCCCGGGATCGCCCCGCCGTGGCCCCAGGCGACGCCGCCGCAGGAGAGCGGGCGGCTCACCAGGCCGAGTCCGTAGCGGACTCCCGCGCCGAGCTCCTCGGCGGGAACGGTGGTGCGCATCTGGGCGAGCTGGGCCGCGGGCAGCAGCCGGCCGCCGAGCAGCGCGCCGTAGAACCGGGTGACGTCCGTGTTGGTCGAGACGGCCGCACCGGCCGCCCAGCCCCAGGACGGGTCCAGCTCCGTGTAGTCGCGCAGCGACCCGTCCGCCGTGCGCTGGTAGCCGTTGGGGTGGGCCTCGTGGATCGTCGTGTCCCCGGGGGCGGGGAAGTAGGTGTGGCGCAGGCCTATCCGGTCGATGACGCGCTTGGTGATCTCCTCGCCGACCGGGCGGCCGGTGATCTTCTGGATGATCAGGCCCGCCAGCAGGTAGTTGGTGTTGTTGTACTCCCACTTGGCGCCGGGCGCGAAGTGGGCCTTCTGGGCCAGTGCGGCGTCGAGGAGTTCGCGCGGCTCGTAGTAGCGCCCGGGGGCGTTGAGCACGGCCCCGGTGTCCACGTACTCGGGCAGGCCGCTGGTGTGCTGGAGCAGCTGACGGACCGTGATGGTCCGGCCGTCGATTCCCTCGCCGCGCACCAGACCCGGCAGGTAGGTGTCCACGCTCGCGTCCAGACCGACCTTGCCCTCGGCGACCAGCTGCAGGATCACCACGGCGGTGAACGCCTTGGTGTTGCTGCCGATCCGCACCTGTCCGTCCACCGGCACCTTGGCCCTGGTGGCCGTGTTGCCGACGCCGGCGGTGTAGGTGCGGGTGCGGCCGTCGCGGCCCTTGACGGTGGCGAGGGCCGCGGGCACCCCGTCCTTCTGGACCAGCGCGTCGAGGCGCTGCTGCACGGCGTCCGGCCGGGGGGCGGCGGAGGCGGCGGAAGGTGCAAGGACGCCGGCCATCACGGCGGCGGCGGCCACCGCGGTCACGGCCGCCAACGCCCCCCGCCGGCCACCGCGGAGGCGGTTCGGGAGGTGGTGCTGCGGTGCGTGCTCGTTCACGGGAAAGCCCTTCTGGGGAGGGCGCCGGAGCTCTTCTCGGCGCCCTCCAAGAGGACCATCCGACAACCCGTCAATCCGTCCGCGCAGGGGACGAAACCGCACCCGGGAACGTGCTCCGGGTCGGGGCCGGGCACGGGACCGTACTCCCGGGGCCCTGGGGCGGGCACCCCCGGCCGGCCGCGCAGGGCCCGGGGGCCGGCTCCGTCGAGGAGCCGGCCCCCGGAGGTCCTGACCACGGCGGCGGGAGCCCGGGGTCAGCGCCCGTCGGCGCGCAGGAAGTCGAGCAGGATCTGCCGGCTCGTCTGGGAGGTGAGGCTGCCGTACACGTCGTCGAACGCGTGGTCGGCGAAGGGCAGTTGCTTCATCTCGACGTCGACGCCCTGCTCCCTCAGCGCGTCGCCGAGTGCGGTGACGGTCTCGGGGCGGGCGCTGCGGTCGCGGTCCCCGACGACGAGCAGAGTGCGGGGCAGGCCGGGGCGGACGTCGGACGTCGGGGACACCTCGCGGTAGCGGTCCGGGTACTGCTGCGGGGTACCGCCGGTGTACATCTCCGCCGCCTCGCGGGTCCCGGCCACGTCCTCCTCCCACATCTGCGCGACGTCGGTGCCGGGGTAGAAGCCGATCACGGAGGCCGGGGGCGCGGGGGTGAAGCCGTCGAGGGCCTTGATGGTGCCGTTGTGGAGGCGGTAGGCGGTGTTCATCGCCAGGGTGCCGCCCGCCGACATGCCGCCGAGCGAGATCCGCGCGGTGTCGACGCCGTACGCGTCGGCGTTGCGCTGCACCCAGCTCATGGCGGAGAGGAGGTCCTGCGGGGCCTTGTCCCAGGTGGGGCGGTCGGGACCGGCCAGGCGGTAGTCGACGGCGAAGACGGCCACGCCGTGGTCGGCGAGCCAGCGGCCGGTGCCGCGCAGGTCGCTCTTGTCGAAGGTGTGGAAGCCGCCGGCGTGGGCGAGCACGACGGCCGGGGTCCGCCTGCCCGGGTCCTTCGCGGGCAGGTACGCGTCCACCTGGAGGGGCTCGCCCTCGGGACTGGCGAAGGTCTCGGTCGCGTCCGGCTTCGCCGCGGGGTAGCCGAGTTCGGTGAACACCTGGCCCAGCGAGATGTCGACGCCGGCCTCCCGGGCGGCCTGGAACTGGATGCCGCCGATGACCAGCGCGCCCACGGTGCACAGCGAGGAGACGACGATGACCACGCGCCCCCAGCGCACCAGGCCGGCCCGCCGGGCCAGCGCGGCGAAGCCGGCGGCGACGAGGGCGAACAGCGCCATGTGGAACGGGTACTGCCCGCCCAGGACCGGCCCGATGATGCCCGCCTTGGGTATCGCGGGGACGTACGCGCCGAGCACGATCGCGACGGCCAGGAACGCGAGGAACGACGCCAGGACGGCGGAGGCGGCCCGCAGGATCCGGACGAGCCGGCCCGGACGGGCGGGACCCGCCGAACGGGCCGGACCTGCCGGAGCGGCGGGCGACGCCGGACCGGCGGGCGACGCGGCGGAGTTTCGGGGTGTGGTCATGGCAGTACTCCTGCGATGGTGCGCGGAACGTGTCGGGAGCCGTGAGGACCGGCTCGTCCGAGAACGTTAGGAATCCGGCACCCTCGCGGGCCTCACACCACGGAGCCGTCCTCCGGAGCAGCTCTCAGGTAGGGGGTGGTCGGCGCGGGACCCCCGGGCCCGCGCCGCCGGGCCGACACGCCGCCGCAGGATCACAGACCGGTGCGGCCGGGGACGACCAGTCCCGTCTCGTAGGCGAGGACGGCGGCCTGGGTGCGGTCCCGCAGCTGGAGCTTCTGCAGGATGCTGCCCATGTGCGTCTTGACGGTCTGCTCGGCGACCACGAGTTCGGCGGCGATCTCCGCGTTGGACAGTCCCCGGGCGACCAGCGTGAGCACCTCGGTCTCGCGGTTGGTGAGGACGTCGATCCGCACCTGCGCGGACGGCTTCGCCGAGCCGCCCAGCCGGGCGAACTCCGCGATGAGCCGCTTGGTGAGCCCCGGCGACAGCAGCGCGTCCCCGGCGGCCACGACGCGTACCGCCTCGGCCAGTTGGACCCCGGAGGCGTCCTTCAGGAGGAACCCGCCGGCACCGGCCCGCAGCGCCTCGTACACGTACTCGTCGAGGTCGAAGGTGGTCAGGACGAGGATCCTGGTCGACAGGCCCGCCTGTGCGGTGATCCGGCGGGTGGCCTCGATGCCGTTCAGTCCGGGCATCCGGATGTCCATCACGATCACGTCGGGGCGCAACTCCTCCGCCTTGGCCACCGCGTCCAGGCCGTCCACGGCGGTCGCGACCACCTCGATGCCGGGCTGGGCGCCGAGGAGCACCGAGAAGGCCTCGCGGATCATCGCCTGGTCGTCGGCGATCATCACTCGGATCGTCATGCGGTCTGTTCCCTGTCTGTCCGGACGGCCGGCGCGGTGGGCACCGGCAGCAGTGCGGTGACCTCGTAGCCACCGTCGGGGGTGGAACCGGCGGAGAACTCCCCGCCGAGCATCGCGGCGCGTTCGCGCATGCCCAGCAGGCCGTGCCCGGCTCCCGGTGAGGGCTCGGCGGGCGCGGTGCCGGGACCGTTGCGGATCCGCAGCTCAAGGGTGGTGCCGGTGTACGTCAGCGCCACGCGGGCGGCGGCGCCCGGGGCGTGGCGCAGCGTGTTGCTGAGCGCCTCCTGCACGATGCGGTAGGCCGACAGTTCCACGCCCTCGGGCAGCGGGCGGCGCGGCCCGGAGACCACCGCCCGCACGTCGAGCCCGGCCGCGCGCACCCCGGCGAGCAGGTCGTCGAGCCGCTCCAGGGTGGGCTGCGGAGCCTCGGGAGCACGCCCGCCGGGCGGGTCCTCCGAGCGCAGCACGCCGAGGAGGCGGCGCAGCTCGGTGAGCCCTTCCAGGGCGCCCGCGCGGATGTCGGCCAGCGCCGCGACCAGCTCCCGGGGCGGGTCCGCGACCCGGTACGGGGCGGCCTCGGCCTGGATGGAGATGACGGACATGTGGTGGGCGACCACGTCGTGCAACTCGCGTGCGATGCGGGCGCGTTCCTCCAGGACGGTGCGGTGTGCCCGCTCCTGCGCGAGGGCCCGCTCCTGCTCCATCAGCCGGGCGCGGACCTCCCGCGTCCGGCGCACCCCGCCCGAGGCGGCCGCCACGACGGCGAACAGCACCAGCACGATCACCGTGAAGTACCAGGGCCCGAGCCGCCCGCCCGCCAGCTGCACGCCCAGCAGCAGCGCGGTGTTGAGCGCCGTCGTCTCGGCGGTCACGCGGGGCGGGTTGCGCAGCGCGACCAGGAACGACAGCCCGGCCTGCACGGCCCACGCCCACCCCGTGTACGGCGCGAAGGGCGGGTAGAGGGAGAACACCGGCAGCATCAGCAGCGACAGCCACCAGGCCGGCAGCGGCCTGCGCAGCGCCGGGACCAGGAGCGCGGCGTGGAGCACCCCGAGGGGCCGCAGCGGGATGTCCTCGGTGGCGGAGACGGCGGCGAAGGCCGCCACCGCGACGACCGCGCCGTGCGGCAGCCACCGCAGCAGCCCCGGCCCGCCCATGGGCGGCATCGGCTGCGGGGCCAGGGTGAACAGGTCCTTCCGCACGGTGTGCAGTGCCCCGCGCACCGATCGCCTCCCGGTCCTGTCCATACGGTCAGTATTGTCCACTTCGTCCACCTGACGGCTGCGGCGGGGGGCGGCGCCTCCCCCGGCCTGGGTGCATTCGGTCACCACGCTACGGAGCCCACCCACCGGCGCACCTCCCGCTGCGGAGCCGTCCTCGGCCTGGCTCTCAGGTATGAGTCGCCCCGGGCGCACCCGGACGGGACCACCACCGGCCGGCCATCCCGAACCGATGCGCCGGGCCACCTCCGCCCGATAACATCGCAGCTCAGCAAGCCTCGGCCCCGCACACGCGGGGATGGCCCGCCGCGCGTCAAGCTCCCCGCCTCCGTTGCCTGCTCGGCCCCGCACACGCGGGGATGGCCCCCTGCCGGTAGGAGGCGGCCTCGGTGCTCGCAGCTCGGCCCCGCACACGCGGGGATGGCCCCGATGTCCTGGCGAAGGTGCTGCTCGACCAGGACTCGGCCCCGCACACGCGGGGATGGCCCCACCCGCGACGACATGCTCCGCAAGAGCAGCGACTCGGCCCCGCACACGCGGGGATGGCCCCGCGGTGGCAGTGTTCACCGCGCCGGACGGCACCTCGGCCCCGCACACGCGGGGATGGCCCCCATCGCCTGAGCACAGCCCGCACGTCGGGTATCTCGGCCCCGCACACGCGGGGATGGCCCCTGCCATTCGGCCGTCAGCGTCTCGCCGGGGACCTCGGCCCCGCACGCGCGGGGATGGCCCCGACCGCTTCGCGGAGGCGGCGGCAAGCGCGGGCTCGGCCCCGCACGCGCGGGGATGGCCCCGACTGGACGGCGTACACGTCGATGGCCAGCGGCTCGGCCCTGCACGCGCGGGGATGGCCCTGCGTCGGTGAGCCCGCCCGGCCCTACCAGTGCCTCGGCCCCGCACGCGCGGGGTTGGCCCCCCGCTCGGCCGGGTGCCCATGCTGGAACTGGCCTCGGCCCCGCACGCGCGGGGATGGCCCCGACCCTGCCAGTCAGGCCAGTTCGGACTTCTACTCGGCCCCGCACGCGCGGGGATGGTCCGCTGTTCGCCGGTCCGGGTGGTTGGGACGACGGGTTGGCCTCGCGTGTGCGGGGATGGCGTGGTCGCGGAGGGGGCCGAGGGTGAGGCCTCGGCGGTGGCAGTGGGCGGCTATCAGGGGGAGGGCGGCGAGGGTGGCGCGCCAGGAGTCGGGGGCGGAGGTGCAGTCGGAGTCGTGGAGGAGGAGGGTGGCGCCGCCGGTCAGGGCCGGGCGGGCGGTGGCGTAGACGGTGGGGCCGGTGGCGCCGGGTTCCCAGTCGCGGCCCCAGGTGGTCCACAGGACGGGCCGCAGGCCGAGGTGGTGGGCGGCCAGGGCGAGGCCGGCGGTGAGGACGCCGTACGGGGGGCGGTACCAGAGGGGGCGGGTGCCGCCCAGGGCGGTGACGGCTTCGGTGGTGCGGCGCAGTTCGCGGAGGTCGCGGGCCGGGGCCGGGCGGTACTGGCGGCGGTGGTGCCAGCCGTGGACGGCGACCTCGTGGCCGCGGGCGACCAGCTCGTGGCCGAGGTCCGGGGCGCGTTCGAGCATGTCGCCGAGCAGGAAGAAGGTCGCGTGGATGCCGAGGGCGTCCAGGGCGTCCAGGATCGGGGGGGTGCCGCGCGGGTCGGGGCCGTCGTCGAAGGTGAGGGCGACGTGGCCCGGGGCGCCGTGGCCGGCGGTGCGGCGGGCGAGGTGGCGGCGGACGGGGGGCAGGCGGACGGCGGCCGGGGCGAGGTGCAGCAGCTCCACGGCGGCGGCGGCGCCGAGGAGCACACCGGCTCTCACCCGAAGCGGGACGCCATCCGGCGGAACAGGCCGGGGGCGGCGCCGTGGAGGCGGGCCGGGTAGTCGAGCCAGTGCGGCACGAAGACCCGGTCGCGGGAGGTGGTGAGCGCGTCGTGGACGATGTCGGCGACGGCCTCCGGGGAGACGGGGCGGGGACGTTCGCGCTGGTAGTCGGTGCCTCGGGTGGCGAAGAAGGGGGTCTCGACGGCGCCCGGCAGGATCAGCCGCACGCCGACGCCGGTGCCGCGCAGCTCGTACCAGAGGCTCTCGGCGAACATCGTGAGCCCGGCCTTGGTGGCCGCGTAGGCGGCCTCGTCGCGGACGCCGACCTGGCCCGCCATCGAGCCGAGCAGGACGATCCGGCCCCGGCCGCGTTCCAGCATGCCGGGCAGGAGCAGGCGGGTGAGCCGCAACGGGGCGGCGAGGTTGACCTCCAGCATCCGGTCCAGGGTGTCGGCGGGGGTCCGCGCGAAGGGGCCGCGCCAGCCGATGCCGGCGCTGGCGACGAGCGCGTCGACCCGTCCGGCGGCGGCGTGGGCGGCTTCGGCGAGGCGCTGGGCGCCGTCGGGTTTGGCGAGGTCGGCGGGCAGCGGTCGGCCGCCGGTGCGGGCGGCGACCGCGTCCAGCCGGGTCTGGTCGGTGCCGGAGAGCAGCAGCCGCCAGCGGGCGGCGGCGAGCCGGTCGGCGGTGGCCGCGCCGATGCCGGAGGAGGCGCCGGTCAGCAGCGCGACCGGCGGGTCGGCGGCGGGGTGCCGCCGGACCCGGCGGGAGGGCGGATGGTCGTCGTCCGTGGTCATGGCACCTGCCGCTCTGTGCGCATCTCGCCGTCCGATTTGTCCGGCAAGTCACCTTCGCACAGCGGTGCCGTCCGGGCGACCGGGGTGGGGCCCAGCTCCGCCTCGACCTCGCCGAAGCGGGAGAGCACGAAGGTGCCGCCGACCGCCACCGCGAAGCCGGCCAGCGCGCACCAGGCGTAACCGGGGCGGGCGGCGTCGCCGAGCACGGCGACCCCGACCAGGGCCGGGCCGAAGGTCTCCGAGACGGTGCCGGCGGCGGTCGCGGCCGTCACCGTGCCGCGCTGCAGGGCGAGCGCGTAGGCGAGGTATCCGCCGAGGCCGCCGAGGGCCAGCCCGTACGCCGCCGGATCGGTGAACACGTCGAGCGGGCCGGAGAGGTCGAAGACCCGGACGGCGAGGCTGGTGACGCCGAAGCCGACGCCCGCCAGCAGGCCGAGGCCGACGGCCGACGCGGTGTCGTGGCGGCGGGCCAGGAGCAGGGTGAGCAGCAGCATCAGCACGGTCGTGGCCAGCAGCGCCCAGTGGAACGCGGGCGGCGCGTGGTCGTGGCCGGCCTCGCCGGAGCCGACCGCCAGCAGGGTGAGCCCGACCACCACGGCGGCGATGCCGAGCAGGTCGGCGCGGTGCAGCCGGGCGCCGAGCAGGCGGGCGGCGGCGAGCGCGGTGACGGCGAGGCTGGCGTTGGTGACGGCCTGGACCAGGAAGAGGGGCAGGGTGCGCAGGGCGACGATGCTCAGGGCGAAGCCGGCGATGTCCAGGCCGGTGCCGAGCAGGAAGCGCCAGGAGCGGAGCAGCCCGGCCAGCAGGCCGACCCGCACCCGGTCGGCGCGCGGGGCCTCGCGCGCGCCGCCCGCCTGGAACACCGAGCCGAAGCCGAAGCAGACGGTGGCGACCAGGGCGGTGGTGAGTCCGAGCAGCATGGCCCTCCCGGCGTCGGGGGCGCCCCCGGGGAGCGGGGGTCACCCCCAGTGTCCGCCGGGCGTGGGCGGGCCGCAGCGGAAGACCGGCCGGCTCCGTGCCGACGGAGCGGGGAGCCGGGTGCTGCTCCCGGAGGCGCTACTCCCAGAGGCCCGAGCAGCTGTAGCCGGTGGTCGAACGCTCCGGTCCGGACGTGATGTGGAACCTGGTGATGTGCCCGTGGCAGATGCCGCCGTCGGGGGCGACCTCCAGCAGCTGGGCGTCGACGAGGAGGCGGTTGACCTCCTGTCCCTGGGCCTCGGTGATGCGCTTCAGGAAGGCATGCGGGCCCCGGCGGAACTCGGCCCACTCCTCCTCGGTGAACTCGACGTCCCAGAATTCGAGCTGGTGCCCCTCGTCCTGGTACTTCGGCGTGAACTTGGCCATGGTCGATCACCCCGCACTCGGGAACGCCCCCTACCCTCCAGCCTTCCGCTCGTGCACGCCCCCGGCAACCCCGGTCACGCCCCGTCACCGCCGGAGCGGGCCGCTGCGGCGGCCCGGCGCCCGGCCGGAGGGCCCGACACGGCGGCGAAGACCCCGGCCGCCACGGGGAGGGCGGTCCCCAGGGCGAGCGCTCCGCCGAGGCTCCCGTCCCACCCGAACCAGAGGTCCGTGACCGTCAGGAGGGCGATGCCCGTCACGGAGGCGGTGCGGCGGACGCCTGCCGAAGTGGTCGAGCGGGGGTGCGACGGCGGCCATGACCGGCAGGCCCGTCCAGGCGGGTCCCGTCGTCCAGTCGCCCGGCAGCAGCCACAGCAGCGAGAGGAGCAGGCCTGCCAGCACCGCTCCGGCCAGCTCGGCCAGGACCGTCGCCGTCACCACTGCGCGGACGTGCATGGTCCCCTCCCCCTCCGCCCGTTCTGCGCCGAGGGTACCTCCGGGGGCCGTCAGCCGGCCCGGCCGCTGCCCTCGTCGAGGACGGGGAGGGCGGACCAGACGGGCGGCAGGGAGTCCGGGCGCGGGTGGAGGGTGTAGTGGTGCGGGGCCATCGCGGTCTCGTGGCCCGGCAGGGCGGCGAGCACGGCCCGGCGGACGGCGGCGGGGGTGAGGTCCGGGTCGTCGGTGGCGATGCGGGCGGCGAGGCCGTCCTCGGTGCGGGTCAGGTCGACGGCCGCCGCGGCGGGGCCGAGGGCGTCGGCGAGCAGGGCGCGGACGGCGCCGAGGTCGATCCAGTCGGCGCCGACGCGGTGCCACTCCCCCGCCCTGGTGGCGGGGCGCACGCCGCTGAGCTCCGCCAGCTCGGTGAGCGGGACGGGCCGGTCGGCGGCGGCCGCGAGGACGGCGGGCACGGCGCGGGCGAAGCGCTCGGTGTCCTCCCGGGTGAGCACCTGGGGGCAGGCGAGCAGGACGAACTCCAGGCTCCCGGTGGTGCGCAGGATGTTCATCATCAGCCGGACCGGCAGCGGCTGGTCGGGCAGGGTCTGCAGCTCGGGGTCGGCTGCGGGCGCGGGGCGGGCGTCGGAGAGCGTCTCCGGGATGGAGAGGCTGAGGTCGTTGACGACGACCTGGCGGGCGAAGCGGGCACCGCGCCGCTCGGCGATGTCCCCGAGCAGCCGCCAGACCTTGTCGGCATTCAGGGTGCTGTGCCAGTAGCCGCTGAAGGAGGCGGACTTGGTCCGCCCGATGAGCGCGTCGAGGTCGTCGGCGGCGGTGTCGAGGGCGATCAGCGCGTCCTGGGCGAGGGTGCCGATGTGGTCGGCGAGGGCGGCGCGCTGGCGGTTGGCGGACAGGGCCGAGATCACCAGGTCGGTGCGGTCGGCGCGGTGCGCGGTGAGGGCGGCGAAGACGGCGAGCAGGACGACCGACGGGCTGGCGGCGGTGCGGCGGCAGGCCGCTTCGAGGTCGGCGGCCGCGGTGCGCGAGCGCAGCAGCACGGTGGTGAGCGGGCCGGGCGGGCCGGTGATGCCGTCGGTGGCGAAGACCGCCGACGGGCCGGTGGCGAGGATCGACTCCCAGTGCTTGAGCGCGGCGGCGCTCTTGCGCCGGCCCTGGGTGCTCTGTTCCTGCCCGGCCACCTGGAGCGGGGTGCGGGAGGCGACGGGCGGCAGCTCCTTGCCGGCGGCGAGGTCGAGCCAGTCGCGGATGAGCAGGGCGACGGCCGCGCCGTCGGCGCCCGCGTGGCAGACCGTCACGACCAGCCGGCGCACCAGCTCGCCGTCTGCGACGAGGGCGAAGCGCAGCCGCGGAACCGCCGCGAGGTCGAACGGCCTGAGGACGTCGGCTCCGCCCAACTCGTCGGCCAGCGCGTCGAGTTCGGCGTCCGTCCGGCCGCCGGCGGGGACCACGGCGACGCTGAACGCACCCTCGGCGGCGACCTCCTGCCGGTCGGGGAAGGCGTCGGCGGCGGAGCCGGGCGGGAAGCCGGTGCGCACCGACTCGTGGCGCTCGACCAGGGCGCGCAGCGCGTCGAGGGCGGCGGTCAGGGTGGTGCCGTCGGGGACCGGCCAGGCCGAGGCCTGGTTGATCTGTTCGGGCCGGTCGCGCCGGATGCAGCGGATCATGTTGTCCTGGCCGAGGGTGAGCGGTCCCGATCCGCCGCTCACGCCGCCGTACCGGACCGTGATCCGCCCGCTGGTCTCTTCCACGTCGTCCGTCACGTCGTACGGGCCCTTCGGCTCGGCTGGTCTCGGCGGGGATGCGGTCGGACGCTATCAGCGCGCCGATCAACTGGTCCAGACCAGAAATCTGGGATGCCGCAAGGGACTTGACGCTTCGTCAACTACCTGACATGCCAGGGACACCGGCCGCCGTCCAGGTGTGCGGACGGACCAGGACCGGGCGGGCGCCGACGACGGCGAGGGCGGCGCGGAACGGGCCGGGCGCGGGCACGTCGTCGATCCGGCACGGGCCGGGTCCGAGCGCGCCGGGGTCGGCGAGCAGCACCGGTGCGGGGCCGGCCAGCGGCAGGCCGAAGCCCTGCACGAGCCGGCCGCCGTACGCCTTGACGCAGGCCTCGCGGCGGCACCACAGCGTGGTGAAGAGGTCGGCGGGCGCGGGGTCGGCCGCCACCAGGGCCGCCTCGGCCGCGGGGAAGTAGCGCCGGGCCAGCCGGAGGGCCGAGCGGGCGTCGCGGACCTCCTCGACGTCGACACCGACGGCCCGCTCCTCGGCGAGGGCGACGGCGGCGAGCGCGCCGGAGGCGGACAGATTGACGGCGAGGCCGTCGATCGCGGGTTTGCCGTGCGGCCCGCGCCGCCGGACGAGACGCGCGGGGTCGCGGCCGAGCCGGGCCCCGGCGAGCAGGCGGAGCGCGCCGTGCGCGACGGTGAACCGCCGCCCGGCGTGCGGGTCCGGCCCGTCGGCCCGGGCGCGTTCGGCCGGGTCGAGCAGCTCGCGCAGGGCGCGGACCACCGGCTCGGGCTGGTCGGTGGGGATCAGCCAGACGTCCACGGGGTCGGCGCCGCCCCCGGGACCGGCGGCGCCGGGGGTCAAGGGCGCGGGCCGGCGCGCAGGGCCAGGGTGGAGAGCACGCCGAGCCGCGGGTCGAGGTCGGCGAGCAGCACCGGCCGCCGCTCGGCCCGCCAGTGCGGCAGCCGCTCGGCGAGCGCGGACCACAGCCCGGTGAACGGCTGGCCCGCGGGGGCGCGCACGGCGTCCGGTCCGGGCACCTCCAGGGCGGCGGAGAGCAGGACGGCGGTCCCCTCCCCCAGCGCCTTCGCCTGCCGGCGCACCTCCTCGGCGGCGGTGCCGGCGTCGGCCCCGCCGTCCTGGTGGACGGTCAGTTCCTCACCCGGCGCCGTCTCGCAGACCAGGACGACCGCACAGTGCCGTTCGGGCAGGGTGACGGGCGCGGCCGGCTCGTAGTGCAGGGCGGTCTGCTCGGCGAGGACGACGACCGCGCGCCGGGCGACGCCGGTGCGCTGGTACGCGGTGGCGGCGCGCAGCGCGGCGAACGCACCGGCGGTGCCCTGGTCGCAGAGGGCGAGCGCGGTGGGCGTGCCGGCGCAGGCGCGGCTGAGCGCGAGCGAGGTGGGGGCGCCGGGCCGGATGTCGGGCGAGTCGAAGGCCTGGACGAGCACGTCGGCCGGTTCGTCCGGGCCGAGCGCCTCGGCGAGGAGCCCGGCGGCCAGTTCCTCGTAGGCGTGTCCGACGCCCTCGGCCAGCAGGTCCTCGCGCAGCGGCAGGCCGTAGGGGCGGACCAGGTCGGAGACGAAGACCCGCAGGTCGGGGTCGAGGGAGAGTTCGGAGCGGCCGTCGGCGTACCGCGTCAGCACCCGGAGGAGACCCGGTGCGGCGGGCACCGGTCAGTCCTCGGCGATGACGTGCGAGGCGACGTAGTCGGCCAGCTTGGTGACCGAGCGCAGGTCGTCCTCGGTGATCTGCTCGACGTCGACCTGGAGGTCGAGCGCCTCCTCGACCTCCAGGATCAGTTCGATGGTGCCCGCCGAGGTGAGGCCGAGGTCGTCGAAGAGGCAGGCGTTCTCGGGGATCTCGGGGAGGTCGCGCTTGAGGACGCGCGGCAGCAGTTCGCCGAGGCTGTGGAGGATCCGGTCGCGCAGCTCGGTGTCGGTGGTCTGGACCACTTGGTCGGACATGGGTGGGACCGTCCCGTCGTGCGTGGTGGAGTGGGGGCGGGGCGGCCGGGGAACCGGCGCCCGGTGGAGCGGCTGACGGTGCGTCAGTGCTCGACGACCATGGCGGAGAAGGTCGCTCCGATGCCTGCGGCGGCGATGAGGTAGCGCTCGCCGCGGCCGAGCAGCCCCCGCGTGGTGGCGGTGTGCAGGTTGATCAGGCTGTCCGCAGCGAAACTGTGCCCGACCGCGGGCACGTTGTCCAGCACCACCTTCCCGATCGGGAAGCCGATCCGGCGGGCGATCATCCGCCAGGAGGCCTGGTTGACGTTGTGCGGGAGCAGCAGCGCGAGGTCGGAGAGGTCCAGACCGGCCTGGTCGAGGGCGGCCTCGATCGCCTCGACCATCACCGCCGGGTACTCGCGCTGGTAGCGGGCGAGCAGTTCCGGGTCCTCGGCCAGCCGGCCGTCGAACTCGGGGCGCTGGCGCACCACGTAGGACAGCACGCGGTCGCGCTCGCCCCCGGCGCTGACCAGGCAGGCGGCCGCGCCCTCGGCGAAGATGCCGGTCTCGGGCACCACCTGGGCGTCCTTGGTGAAGGTCTTCTCCCCGGCGATCACCAGGGCCAGCGCCTCCCGGTCGGGTTCTCCGGCGAGCAGGCGGCCGGCCAGGTCGACGGCCAACAGGCCGACGGCACAGGCGTGGTGGGTGACGGTGAAGGCCTGGGCGTGGCCGAGGCCGTAGCGGTGGAGCAGGTCGTGCAGCGGGTTGAGCGGATAGGGCACCGCCACCGGCATGCTGCGCGCGTGGATCACGAAACGGACGTGCCGTTCGCGTCCGCGCAGCTCCGGAAGGGCGTCGACGGCGGCGCCGAGCAGGTCGGGCAGCTTCCCGTCCGGGTCCAGTCGCAGCTGGTCCAGGCCGTGGAAGCGGCGGAAGAGTCGAAGTTGACGTGGGGTCAGGCCGATGCGCTCGCCCACTGCCTCAATGGGCACGGTGTGGTGGGGGAGGTGAACGGCCACTGCCTCCAGTGCGGTCACGCGGGCTAGTATTCCCACGCCCGGCGGCTCCGCACAAGTGATCTCGGGCGGTTGCGGCCCACCAGCCCGCACGACCGCCCCACCGCCGCCGCACATCCCCGCCACGGATCGCGCACGTCCCGTGCCGCCGTCCCCCGCCCCCGCTTCGTCGAGCCGGTGGAGTCCCTGATGACCGATCGTGAACCTTCCGTCGCCGTGCCGCCGGTCCGCCCGGCGCTGGTGTCCCTGCTGGCCGATGTCGCGCAGGCACCACCCGGCTGGGCCGCGCGGGTGACCCCGCAGGCCCGGCTGGACGGGGACCTGCTGCTCGACGAGACCGAGCTCGCGGCGCTGCACGCGGGCCTGCGCCGGGACTTCGGCCCGTCGGTGGACCTCGGCGCGCTGCGGGCGGGGCTCGACCTGGCCGGACTGGAGGCGCTGACCGTCGCCGACGTCGAGCGGCTGCTGCCCGCGGAGGACGCCCGGTGAGCCGCTTCCTGCTGGTGGTGCCGCCGCTGACCGGGCACGTCAATCCGACCGTGGGCCTGGCCCGGGAGCTGGTCGCGCGCGGACACGAGGTGGCCTGGAGCGGCACCGAGTCGGCGCTGCGCCCGCTGCTCGGGCCCGACGCGACGGTGTTCGGCACCGGCACCCGGGCGTTCCGGGCGCAGGGCGGGCACGGGCTGGCCGCCGTCCGCTCGCTGTGGGAGGGCTTCATCGTTCCCTACGCGCGGTTCACCGTGAAGGCGCTGGACGCGGCGGTCGGCGAGTACCGCCCGGACGCGCTGCTGGTGGACCAGCACACCCCGGCCGGGGCGCTGGTGGCGCACCGGCACCGGCTGCCCTGGGGCACCCTGGCGCCGGGCGCGATGGAGCTGGGGCGGCCGCTGCGCGCGCTGCCGCTGGTGGAGGAGTGGATGACCGGCCTGCTCCGGGGCCTGTGGCGGCGGGCCGGGCTGCCCGAGGAGGAGTACACCGACCCGCGCTTCTCCCCCGCGCTGGTGCTGGCCTTCACCGGGCCCGCGCTCACCGGCCCGGCGCTGACCGGGGCGGAGCCGACCGGCGCCGAGGCGCTGCCGGCCCAGTACGCCCTGGTGGGGCCGGTGCTGGCGGACCGGCCGGCCGATCCGGCCTTCCCCTGGGAGCGGCTGCTGCCGGGGCGCCGGCGGGTGCTGGTCACCATGGGCACGCTCTCCGGCGAGCTGGGCGCGGACTTCCTGGCCCGGGCGGCGCGGGCGCTGGAGCTGTGCGGGCCGGACGTCCAGGCGGTGTTCGCGGCGCCGGGCGATCTGCTGCCCGCGCTGCCGGACGGCGCGGTGGCGGTGGACCGGGCCCCGGTGCTGGAGCTGATGCGGCGCGGCGTGCTGGACGCGGTGCTGTGCCACGGCGGGATGAACACCGTCGGCGAGGCGCTGGTGCACGGGATTCCGCTGGTGACGGCGCCGATCCGGCACGACCAGCCGTTCGTGGCCGCACAGGTGGCGGCGGCCGGGGCCGGAGTGCGGGTCCCCTTCGCCCGGGTGACGCCCGATCACCTCGGCGCGGCGCTGCGCGGCGTGCTGGAGGATCCCGGCTACCGCGCGGCGGCGGCCCGGGTCGGGTCCGAACTGCTGGCGGGCGGCGGGGCCGTGGCGGCCGCCGACCGGGTGGAGGCACTGGTCGCGGCCGGTGCGCGTCGAACCAATCCAATGGTCTAGGCCATTGTTTCCGGGGCGCCGCAGACTCTAGGGTGGCCCGCAGCACCGCTTCCCAGGTGCCCCGCGCGCCGCCTTCCCGGCGCCCCGGCAACCCATCCCCGCACGGGAGTTCTGGTTGATCGAGACCAAGGGGCTGAGAAAGTCCTACCCTTCCAAGAAACGCGGCCAGCCCCCCGTGGACGCCGTCCGAGGCATCGACCTGGACGTCGAAGCGGGTGAGATCCACGGCTTCCTCGGCCCCAACGGCGCCGGCAAGACGACCACCCTGCGGATGCTCGCGACCCTGATCCGCCCCGACGGCGGCGAGGCCCGGATCGCCGGCGCCGACCTGTTCGCCGACCCCGCCGAGGTGCGCCACCGGATCGGTTACGTCGCCCAGGGCGGCGGCACCACCGACGCCGTCACCGCCCGCGAGGAACTCGTGATGCAGGCGCGGATGCACGGCAGGAGCAAGGCCGAGGCGCTGAGCCGCGCCGCGGCCGCGCTCAAGGCCTTCGAGCTCGACGAGTTCGGCGACCGGCCGTGCCGCACCTACTCCGGCGGCCAGCGCCGCCGGGTCGACATCGCACTCGGCGTGATCCACTCGCCGAAGGTGCTGTTCCTCGACGAGCCCACGGTCGGCCTCGACCCGGCCAGCCGCGGCCACGTCTGGACCGAGATCCGGCGGCTGCGCGACGAGGGCATGACCGTCGTCGTCACCACCCACTACCTCGACGAGGCCGACGCGCTCTGCGACCGCGTCTCCATCGTCGACCACGGCGGCATCGTCGCCGAGGGCACCCCGGAGACGCTCAAGCGCGAGATATCCGGCGACGTCGTGCTCATCGGCCTCGGCGGCGGCGAGGCCGAACGGGCCGCCAAGGCGCTGCGCGAGCAGCCCGGCCTGCCGGTGCTGCACCGGCTGGAGCTGAACGGCGAGGACGGTGTGCGGCTCTACCTGGACGACGGCGCCGCCGCCGTCCCGCACCTGCTGCGCGCCCTGGACGGGGCCGGGGTCGTCACCGGCACCGTGCAGCTGCAACGGCCGAGCCTGGACGACGTGTTCCTGGCCCGCACCGGCCGCTCCATCGAGCAGTCCTGACCGCCTCCGGATCCCCGAGGAGGGGCCCATGAAGCTCGCCCGCGACACCTGGCTGGTCTTCCAGCGCCAGTTGCTGCTGATGTGGCGGACACCGATCTGGATCGCCGTCGGGGTGATCCAGCCGATCTTCTACCTGCTGCTCTTCGCGCCGCTGCTCAAGCGGGTGCTGGAGCCGATGGGGGCGAAGACCTACGCCGAGGCCTACCAGATCTACGTGCCGGGCCTGTTGGCGGTGCTGTGCATCTTCGGCGGCCTGTACACCGGCTTCAGCCTGCTCGGCGAGCTGCGGGCCGGGATCATCGAGCGGGCCCGGGTCACCCCGGTCAGCCGGCTCGCCCTGCTGCTCGGCCGGGCGCTGCGCGAGACGGTGGCGCTGCTCGTCCAGGCGGTGATCATCACCCTCATCGCGCTGCCGTTCGGCCTGCGGGTCGGTCCGGTGGACCTGGTGCTGGCCTTCCTGCTGATGGGACTGCTGGCGCTGATGACCTCGACGATCTCCTACGGGATCGCCCTGGTGCTGCCCGCCGACGAGGCGATGGCTCCGGTGGTGAACACCGTCGCCCAGCCGATCGCGCTGCTCTCGGGCACGCTGCTGCCGCTGGCACTGGCGCCGATGTGGCTCCAGACGATGGCCAAGTGGAACCCCTTCTACTGGGCCGTGGAGGGCATGCGCTCGCTGTTCTCGGGCCATGTCGGGGACAACGTGGTCTGGCAGGGGCTGCTGGTGGTCGCGCTGATGACGGTGGCGGCGGTGTTCTGGTCGGCCCGGCTGTTCTCGACCCGGGTGCGCTGAACCCGGCCGTGCCGGGTCCGGCTCGAACAGGGTCCGGGTGCGCCGGGGCCGGGCGGCACGGCGGGGTGGCGGGGTGGCGGGCACGACGGGGTGGCGGGCCCGGCGGGGCGGGGGTCCGCTCCGCTGCCGGTCCGTCACCGCCGCCACGGCGGGCTCCGGTTGGTTGTCCCGGCACGGGCGGCAGCCCTATCGTCGGATCGACCGATCGTCCCTTCGTCGAAAGGAACCCGCATGAGCCCCCGGTCCGAGAACACCCCGGCCACCGGCCGGCCCGCACGGCGCCGGGCCACCCGCCTGGCCATCGCGGGCGGGGCGATCGCCGCACTGCCCGCGATGGGCCTGCTCGCGGCCACCCCGGCCGCCGCCAAGCCGCCCATCAAGGCCGCCGAGGCCCGGCCGGCGGCCGCCATCGCCGCCAAGCCCCCGGTCAAGGCCATCGCGGCCAAGCCCCCGGTCAAGGCCGTCGCCGCGAAGCCGGTGGCCAAGGCCGTCGCGGCCAAGCCCCCGGCCAAGGCGGTGGCCGCCAAGCCCCCGGTCAAGGCCGTCGCGGCCAAGCCGCCCGCCAAGGCCGTCGCCGCGAAGCCGGTGGCCC
>NZ_JBHYUU010000079.1:0-34606 GCF_042749955.1 Kitasatospora sp. NPDC059462
GGGCGGCTCGGGACGGAACTCCGGCTCGGCCCGGTGCTCCTGGAACGGCCGGTCGTAGACGTCGTGCTCGGCCGGGTCCTGGAAGCCGTGGCCGTGGAAGCCGTGGCCCTGGTGGGCGTGGTCCGGGTGGCCCTGGTGGCCGTGGTCCTGGAAGCCGTGGTCCTCGTGCGGTCCCTCGTACAGCGGGACGTCGTACTCCTGGTGGCCGCCGTACGGCTGCTGCGGCGCCTCGTACACCGGCTCGTACGACGGGTACGGAGAGGCGTGACGGTAACCGGACATGTGGCCGATCCTGCCAAACGGAGGCCGGGTTGCGAAAGCCGGGGCCCTGTGCGGGCCCCGTGAAGAAGCCGCCGCCCCCGGCCGATCGGGCCCGGGACGGCGGCTCCTGCGGCCGGAGGCCGTGGTCAGAGGCGCATCGCCTGCGGGGCCTCCCGGCGCGTCAGGTCGGGGCCCTCGTACTCGCGGATGACCTCGTAGCGGGTGTTGCGCTCCACCGGGCGGAAGCCGGCGTCCCGGATCAGGTCGAGCAGGTCCTCGCGGCTCAGCTTGTTCGGGGTGCCGAAGTTGTCCGCGTCATGGGTGATCTTGTACTCGACCACCGAGCCGTCCATGTCGTCCGCGCCGTGGCTGAGCGCCAGCTGGGCGGTGGTGACGCCGTGCATCACCCAGAAGACCTTGACGTGCGGCACGTTGTCGAACAGCAGCCGGGAGACCGCGAAGGTCTTCAGCGCCTCCGCGCCGGTGGCCATCTCGGTGCGCGCCATCAGCTTGTTGCGCACCACGCCGTCCTTGGAGTCGTGGAAGTCGTGCTGGTAGCGCAGCGGGATGAAGACCTGGAAGCCGCCGGTCTCGTCCTGCAGCTCGCGCAGCCGCAGCACGTGGTCCACCCGGTGGCGGGGCTCCTCGATGTGGCCGTAGAGCATGGTGGCCGGCGTCTTGAGGCCCTTGCTGTGGGCGAGCCGGTGGATCCGCGACCAGTCCTCCCAGTGGGTGTCGTGGTCGACGATGTGCTGGCGGACCTCCCAGTCGAAGATCTCCGCGCCGCCGCCGGTCAGCGACTCCAGACCGGCGTCGATCAGCTCGTCGAGGATCTCGTCGGCGGGCAGGCCGCTGATCCGCTCGAACCAGTGGATCTCGGTGGCGGTGAAGGCCTTGAGCGAGACGTTCGGCAGCGCGGCCTTCAGCTCCCGCAGCGAGCGCGGGTAGTAGCGCCACGGCAGGGTGGGGTGCAGCCCGTTGACGATGTGCAGCTCGGTGAGGGAGTCGACCTCCATCGCCTTGGCGAGGCGGACGGCCTCCTCGATGCGCATCGTGTAGGCGTCCTTCTCGCCCGGCTTGCGCTGGAACGAGCAGTACGCGCAGGACGCGTTGCACACATTGGTCATGTTGAGGTGGCGGTTGACGTTGAAGTGGACGACGTCGCCGTTCTTCCGCGTCCGCACGTGGTGGGCGAGCCCGCCCAGCCAGGCCAGGTCGTCGCTCTCGTAGAGCGCGATCCCGTCCTCCCGGGTCAGCCGCTCACCCGCGTAGACCTTCGCCTCCAGCTCGCGCTTGAGCCCTGCGTCCATGCGGTGCCCCGCCTCCTCCGACTTCGAATCGTTGCCGGAACGAGCGTACGCCCCCACCCGTGGCGGTTCGCGGGCAGCCGCCCCGCGCGGGTCAGCCGGCGAGCAGTTCCGCCAGCAGCGACGGTTCGATGTTGCCGCCGCTCACCACGGCCGCGACGGCCTGCCCGCCGAGCTCGGCGGCCCGGTGGAAGTACGCCGCCGGGGCGACCGCGCCGGACGGCTCGGCGACGATCCGCCCGCGCCGGGCCAGCAGCGCCACCGTGGCGCGGATCTCGTCCTCGGTGACCGTGACGATGTCGTCCACGTAGGCGGCGAGGTGCTCGTACGGCAGCACGCCGACCGAGGGCGTGCGCAGGCCGTCGGCGATCGTCCGGTAGGTGTCGGCGACCGGCCAGCCGATCCGCCGCCCGGCCCGCAGGCTGGCCTGCGCGTCGGCCGCCAGCTCCGGTTCGACGCCGACCACCCGGATGCCCGGGCGGGTCAGCTTGAGCGCGGCCGCCGTGCCGCCGATCAGCCCGCCGCCGCTGACCGGGACGAGCACCGTGTCCAGCTCCGCCGGGGCGTCCTCGGCGATCTCCAGGCCGACCGTGCCCTGGCCCGCGATGATGAACGGGTCGTCGTACGGCGGCACCCAGACGTAGCCGTGCCGCTCGGCCAGCTCGCCGGGCACGGTGTCCCGCTCCTCCGGCGTGACCAGCAGCACCTCGGCGCCGAACGACCGGGTGGCCTCGACCTTGACCGCCGGAGAGGTGTCCGGCATCACGATCACGGCCTTGATGCCGAGCAGCTGCGCGGCGTACGCCACCGCCTGCGCGTGGTTGCCGCTGGACTGGGCGACCACGCCCCGGGCGCGCTCCTCCCCGCTCAGCGCGGCGAGCCGGTTGTACGCCCCGCGGGTCTTGAACGCCCCGGTCGGCTGGAGGTTCTCCGGCTTGAGCCAGAGCCGGCGCCCGCCGTCCGCCGCCCAGGGGGCGGGGACCAGCGGGGTGCGCACCGCGACGCCCGCGATCCGCTCCCGGGCCGCGTGCAGTTCCTCCAGGCCGACCAGTGCCATGACCGTCACTTCCCCCGTGCTTCCGTCGTGCGTCCGGGTGCTACTCGGCGTCGCCGAGCGGCAGCTCGCTGACCCGGCTCTCCCACTTCGTGGAGAGTACGACGGTCGTCCGGGTGCGGGCCACGCCCTTCGTGCCCGAGATCCGCTTCACCACCGACTCCAGGCCCTCGACGTCCGGCACCCGGACCTTGAGCATGTACGAGTCGTCACCGGCGATGAACCAGCAGTCCTCGACCTCGCCGAGGTCCTTCAGCCGGAACGCGACGTCCTCGTGGTCCGCCGCGTCGGTCAGCTGGAGGCCGATCAGGGCCGTGACCCCGAAACCGAGCGAGGCCGGGTTGACCGTCGCCCGGTAGCCGGTGATGACCCCGGCCTGCTCCAGGCGGTTGATGCGGTCCGTGACGCTCGGGCCGGAGAGGCCGACCAGCCGGCCCAGCTCGGCGTAGGAGGCGCGGCCGTTCTCCCGCAGCGCCTGGATGAGCTGTCTGTCCACCGTGTCCATATACCGTCGCGTCCTTCCGAACCTCGCCAGACCCACAGATCATTATCCGGATTCAAAGGCGCCGTACGCGGACCAACCCGGATATCGCAGAGAACATACTCTCCCGTCCTGCGGGATCTCACTCCCCCTCAGGCCGGGCGTCCGGTCGCGCGCGCCGCCGCACCCAACTCGCCCTCCCAGCGGCGGTACAGCGTGTGCGGCACGCCGACGGCGTCCAGCACCCGTCCGGCGACGAAACCGACCAGCTCGCCGACGGTGGAGCCGCCGGCGTAGAAACCGGGCGAGGCGGGGAGCACGACGGCGCCCTGCGCGTCCAGTTCCACCAAGTGCTTCAACGTCACCCCGTTGAGTGGTGTCTCGCGGACGCACACGACCAGCGGACGCCGCTCCTTGAGGGTGACGCTGGCCGTCCGCTGGAGCAGGTCCTTGCTGAGGCCGAGCGCGATCCCGGCCACCGCGCCGGTGGTGGCCGGCACCACCAGCATCCCCTTCGCGGGGTACGAGCCGCTGGACGGGCCCGCCGCGAAGTCGCCCGCCGGCCAGTACCGGACGTCCTCCAGCTCCTCCCCGCCGGTGCCCAGCCAGGCGGCCAGGTCGGCGCGCCAGTGCGCGTCCCGGAAGGCAATGCCGGTCTCGTCGAGGATGGTCAGCCGGGCGGCCCGGCTGACCACCAGGTCGACCGACTCGCCCGCGGCGAGGAGGGCGCGGATCACCGCGGCGGCGTACGGGGTGCCGGACGCGCCGGAGACCCCCACGACCCAGGGACGGCGGACTGGCTGCTCAGGCTTTTCCATAGTGGTTACTTTCTATCCCCACTCCGCCCCTCACTCCGCCCCGGCCCGCCCTGCGAGGATGGCGGCATGGCCACGACCCTCGTCGACCTCACCCACCAGGTGACCACCGCGATGCCGGTCTACCCCGGCGATCCGGCCGTCCTCCTGGAGCCCGCCCTCACCACCGCCGCCGCCGGGGTGAACGTGCTCGCCCTGCACCTCGGCTCGCAGTCCGGCACCCACGTGGACGCGCCGTACCACGTCGACGTCACCTGGCCGACGCTGGACGGCCTGCCGCTGGAGCGGTTCACCGGGCCGGCCGTCGTCGCCGACCTGCGCGGGCTGGAGCCGCGCGCCGCGATCACCGCCGAGCTGCTCGCCCCCGCGCTGGAGCGGGCCGGCGAGGGCACCGTCCTGCTGCTCGCCACCGGCTGGGCCCGGCACTGGGGCACCGACGCCTACCTCGCCCACCCGAGCCTGACCGCGCGGGCCGCCGAGGCGATCGTCGCCGCCGGGGTGCGCACGGTCGGGATGGACGCGCTCAGCGTCGACCCGACGCCCGACCCCGGCCCGGGCGACCCGGCGGTCGCCGCCCTGCTCGCCGACCTCACCGACGAGCACGACCAGCCGGCCGCCGAGGAGCCGACGCTGGCGGCGCACCGGGTGCTGCTCGGGGCGCCGGGCGGCGGGGTGATCGCGGAGAACCTGACCGATCTGCGGCCGCTGCTGGCGGCGCAGGAGGCGGGCCGGCCGGTCGAGGTCTCGCTCTTCCCGCTGCGGCTGGTGGCGGCGGACGGGGCCCCGGTGCGGGCGGTCGCCCGGCTGGGGTGAGCGGCCGCACCGCGGCCGGGCGGGAACACCTGGCCGGCGCCCGGCACTTGGTCTAGACCAACATTGGCGCACGGCGGTACGCTGTCCGGCCATGGCAGAGATCATCGGAGTCATCGAGCAGCTCTGGCGCTACCCCGTGAAGTCCACCGGCGGCGAGCGGCTCGACTCCGTCGAGGTGGACGACCGCGGGCTCGCGGGCGACCGCCTCTACGCCGTGCGCGACGGCAACGGCAAGCTCGGCTCCGGCAAGAACAGCCGCCGGTTCCGGCGGATGGACGGCCTGCTGCGCCTCTCCGCCCGGCTCGGCCACCGGCTCGACGGCCCCGAGCTGTTCGACCCGCTCGGCCGGCCGGTCCTCGACCCGACCGCGTTCCTGCGCGCCTACCTGCAGCGCGACGACGTCGAGCTGGCCCGCGAGGACGCCGTCTCGCACTTCGACCAGCTCCCGGTCAGCGTGCTCACCACCGCCACCCTGGACTGGGTCGCCGAGGCCGCGCCGTCCGCCGTGGTGGACGTCCGCCGGTTCCGCCCGAACGTCCTGCTGCGCACCCCGCCGGGCACCCCGCCGTTCACCGAGGACGCCTGGTTCGGGCGCGAGGCGCACGGCTCCGCACGCTCCGCCGCCCGGCTCGCCTTCGTCCGCTCCAGCGAGCGCTGCGTGATGACCACCGCCGCCCAGCCCGGGCTGCCGCACGCCCCGGAGATCCTCAAGGCCCTCGCGGCGTACCACGACTCCCGCCTGGACGCGCTCGCCGAGGTCGCCGCCCCGGGCCGGCTCGCGGTCGGCGACACCCTGACGCTGGCCTGAACCGCCCTCTGACGTCTCGTCAATTCCACGCGTTCCTGCACTGCTTGACCGTCACCCCCGCCGTCCGCCGGGTCCGCCGGATCTCCTGAGGTGCGGGGAGGCGGCCGTCTCCCGTCGCCGTGGCGGCTCAGTGGCGCGCCGGGAGGAGGCAGACGGGGTGGCCGGCCGGGTCGGCGTAGATGCGCCAGCGGCCGGCGTCGTGGAGGAGGGTGGCGCCGAGGGCGAGGACGGCGGGCTCGGCGGTGGCCAGGTCGGGGACGTGGACGTCGAGGTGGACCTGCTGGGGGCTCGCCGGGTCGCCCCAGCGGGGCGGGCGGTGGTCGGCGACGCCGTGGAAGCAGAGCACCGGGCCGGACGGGGTGTGCAGGGTGGACCAGTCGGCGTGCAGCGACCAGCGCGGGTCCGGCCGGTCCACCTCGCCGCCGAGCAGCCCCGCGTAGAACCGGGCCAGCACGGCCGGTTCCGGGCAGTCCAGGACGATGCACTCCAACCGGCCGATCATCGGGGCTCCTCGGGGGGACGGTACGGCTCGCAGAGCGCCGCCTCGATCTGGTGGCGGGTGGCGCGGGCGATCCGGGGGTGGGTGGCGGCGTAGTGGGTGTACGCGTTGAGGCCGGTGGTGAGGGCCCAGCCGCGGCCGCGCAGCCAGGCGGCGTCGTCGACGCCGAGGGCCGCGCGGAAGGCGGCCCGGGCGGGGGCGTCCAGCAGGGTCCAGGCGACGACCAGGTCGCAGGCCGGGTCGCCGACGCCGAGACCGCCGAAGTCGATGACGGCGGTGAGCCGTCCGTCGACGGCGAGCAGGTTCCCGGTGTGCAGGTCGCCGTGGAACCAGACCGGTGGACCGCGGTGGACGGGGGCGCGCACCGCGGCGTCCCAGAGCGCGGTGAGCGCGCGGGCGTCGAACGCGCCCCCGGCCGCCGCGATCTGCGCCCGGGTTCCGGCGTCACGACCGGCCAGCGGGGCGCCCAGGTGGTCGTTGTGCGCCCCCGGAGCGAGGCCGGGGAGCGTCGGAAGCGCCCGGAGCGCGGCCAGGAACCCGGCGAGGCGGACCGCGTCGGCGGGCAGGTCGGTGAGCCCGGCAGGGCCGGCGGGTGTCCCGCCGGGCAGCCAGCGGGCGACCGACCAGTGCCACGGGTAGCCGTGCGCGGGCTCGCCGACGGCCAGCGGCGCCGGCACCGCCAGCGGCAGGTGCGGCGCGAGCCGGGGCAGCAGGCGCGCCTCCTTCCGCGCCTGTCCGGCCGCCCACGCCCCGCGCGGCAGCCGGACGGCCAGTTCGTCCCCGAGCCGGTGGATCACGTGGTCCGAGCCCCCCGGCTGCACGCGCCGCAGGGGCAGCTCGGCCCACTGCGGGAACTGCTCCACGAGCAGCCGCCGCACCAGCGCGGTGTCGATCACCGGGGTCCGGGACGTCATGTCCCCAGTCCAGCGCGCCGGGGCCGCGCTGTCGACGGGTTTTCGGCCCGATGGGTTTCCAGCCCGGCCCGGACGCCGGCGGAGCGCCGGGCCCGGGGTTCGACGATCACCGTCACCGGGCAGGAAGCCCCGCATGACGATCCCTCACCGCTTGATCGGCACCGGCTCCCACAAGGTCCTGGTGCTGCACGACTGGTTCGGCACCAGCGCGGGCTGGGGCCCGTTCCCGGACTACCTGGACGGCTCCGCCTTCACCTACGCCTTCCTCGACTACCGGGGCTACGGCGACCGCAAGGACGTCCCCGGCGCCTACACCCTGGCCGAGATCGCGGACGACGCGCTCGCGCTGGCCGACCAGCTCGGCTGGGCGGAGTTCTCGCTGGTCGGGCACTCGATGGGCGGCAAGGCCGTCCAGCAGGTGCTCGCCCGGGCGCCGGAGCGGGTGCGCCGGCTGGCCGGGCTGGCGCCGGTCCCGGCGGGGCCGTACCCGATGGACGCGGACGGCGAGGCGCTGTTCTACGGCGCGGCCGAGGACCGGGCGAAGCGGTACGAGATCCTGGACCGGGTGACCGGGCGGCGGGCCGGGCGGGTCTGGCTCGACGGGATGGTCGACCGCTCGCTGGAGCTCTCCATCCCCGAGGCCTTCGGCGGGTACGTGCGGGACTGGACCACCGCCGACCTGGTGGACCGGATCGCCGGGAACCCGGTGCCGGTGCGGGTGTTCGTGGGCGAGCACGACCTGCTGCTGACCGCCGAGGCGATGCGCGGCACCTTCCTCGTCCACTACCCCAACGCCACGGTGGAGCAGCTTCCCGCCTCCGGCCACTACCCGATGCACGAGACCCCGGTCGCCCTCGCCTCGGCGCTGGAGGCCTTCCTCGGGGCCTAGGGTCTGCGGAGTGTTCCCTAGAGCTGCTTGATCCGCTCCCGTACGGCCGGTGAGGCCTTCGCCCAACTGCCGCTGTCGAAGGGCGGCCTGGGGTCGTACTCGGCGTGCAGCTGGATCGCCCGGGCGGTGGTCTCGTCGGTCAGCAGGGCGGCGAGGCGCAGCGCCATGTCGATGCCGGCGGAGATGCCGGCCGCCGTGACGATCCGGCCCCGGTGCACCACCCGCTCGGGGGTGTACGCGGCGCCGTACGCGGCCAGTTCGCCGGCCGCCGCCCAGTGGGTGGTGGCGGCGAGGCCGTCGAGCAGTCCGGCGGCCCCGAGCAGCAGCGCGCCGGTGCACACGGAGGCGGTGAACCGGGTGGTCGCGTGCGTCCGGCGCAGCCAGTCGAGGAAGGCCTCGTCGTCCATCAGCGGCCGGGTGCCGTGCCCGCCCGGCACGAGCAGCACGTCGCACCCCGCGACGTCCGCGTACCGGGTGGGCACGTCCAGCCGCATCCCCCCGATGCTGTCCGCCACCGCCCCCCGCTCCCCCGCCGCGACGAAGCGCACGGTGGCCCCCGGCAGATAGCCGAGCACCTGGTACGGGCCGATCGCGTCGAGCGGCTCGAAGTCCTCGAAGAGCGGGATGACGATGTCCATGTCCCGCAGCGTAAGCGGGAGTTGGCCATCCGTACCGCCCCCGGTCAGCGGATTCACGAGATCGAGTGGTCTGCACCACCGGCCTTTACCCCAGCGCATCCAGCTCCGCGCCGATGGCGGCCCGGAGGGGGTCCTGGGCGGGGGCGAGGGCGTGGGCCGGGTCGGTCCAGCGGTCGCGGGGGTAGAGCCAGACGGGGAGGCGGACGAGGTCGGCGGGTTCCCAGTCGTAGCGGGGCCAGACGTGGGCGTGCAGCATCGGGTCGGTGTTGCCGAGAATCTCCAGGTTGACCCGGCGGAAGGCCGGATCGGCCGCCCGGCAGGCGCGTTCGACGGCCTCGCCGAGGCGGTCGAGGTCCTCCAGGTAGGCGAGCCGGCGGGGGCGGGGCAGGTCGGAGAGCCGCTGCACCCCGGGCTCGTCGGTCAGCAGGATCGCGTACCCGGGCAGGAACTGCACGTCCCCGATCACGGCGAACCCGGCCGCCAGCCGCCGGACGACGGTGGGGTTCTCCCCGCGCAGGGCACTGCCGACGCGGTCGGCCTTCCAGTCACTGTGCTGCTCGGTCATGCGCCGATGCTAGTGACCGCCCGCCGCCGGACGGCCCCCACGACCGGTCCGGCCGCGCGGAACGCCCGGCCGGAGGGTCCGGCCGGGCGTCGGTCGCACGGGGGCGGGGCGGGTCAGAACTCGGTGCTGACCGTGACGCCGCTGAAGTCGGTGGCGGCGTACAGGCTGAGGTAGCGGTAGCCGGCGGCCGGGTTGGTGACGGTGAGGGACTGGGTGGTGCCGGTGCCGGTGGAGGAGGCGGTGAAGGCGTTCGGCGAGGCCCAGGTGTCGGCGTTGTAGTACAGGTGCGCGGTGCCGGTGCCGCCGGAGGTGGTGACCTTCAGGGTGGTGGTGCCGGCCGGCAGGTAGACGTACAGGTAGTCGGAGTTGCCGGCGGTCGCGGCGCGGCCGGTGCGCGAGCAGTTGCGGCCCATCGCGTCGTTGCGGGGTTCGGTGCAGGCCGGCAGGGTGACCGGGCCGCCGGTGGTGACGGTGACCGTGGCGGCGGTGGTGGCGGACCGGCCGGTGTCGTCGGTGGCGGTCAGGGCCACGGTGTACGAGCCGGCCGCCGCGTAGGTGTGGCTCGGATTGCGCTCGTCCGAGGCGGTGCCGTCGCCGAAGGTCCAGTGCCAGGCGGTGATCCGGCCGGGGCCGGTCTGCACGGCCCGCTCGTTCGCGGTGACGGTGGCGCCGCTCACCGAGGTGTCGAACAGCGCGGTCGGCCCGGCCGCGTAGCAGGCGCCGGCGGCGCAGGCGGTGAGCCAGGCGTCGAAGTCGGCGTCGTAGGAGGTGCCGAGGCCGTTGTAGACCGCGTAGCCGCCGGGGTAGTCGCCGACGCGGAAGCGCTCCAGCATGGCCCGGACGTCGGCCGGGTGCTTCTCCAGCATGTACCGGACGGCCAGGTAGCCCCACGGGTAGGTGCGGGTCGAGTCCGAGTTGGCGTAGGTGTTCTGGAAGAGGGTGCTGAGCTTGTAGGTGTGCTTGGCCGCCTGGGCCATCGCGTCGACGTCGGTGGCGCCGCGGTGGAGGTACGAGACGTACTCGGCGAGGCCCTCGACCCACCACTTGTTCGGGACGGACGACTGGGTGGTGTAGTTGCCCTTGAGGTTGTAGATGCTGTCGAGGTAGTGGGTGTACTCGTGGTTGAGGTTCCACACCCGCGCGGGGTCGTTGACGTTCCAGGCCTTCTGGTACATCACGGTCACGGCCCGGCTGTTCGGGTCGGTCGCGTCCATGACGGTCTGGCCGCCGTTGTCGGTGTCGTTGCCGAAGATCGCCCACGAGTAGGTGGTGTAGTCGGTCTTGTTGGCGAAGATCCCGAAGGTGACGTTCTTGGCGTACTGGTTCGGGATGGCCCCGTTGTCCTTGACCGTGCCGTGGAAGAGCGCGTCCTGGCTGCGCAGGCTCGCGCAGACGGTGGCCAGTTCGGCGGCCGACAGGGCCTGCGCCTGGAGGATGCGGTTGTCGCAGACCAGCTGGTTCGGCAGGACCACCGAGGTGAGCTTGGCGGGCAGGTCGCAGGTGCCGTAGTACGAGCACTGGCCGCCGTTGTAGTAGTTGGCCTGGACGGCCGTGTACACGTACAGCGGTGCGTGCGGCGTGAGGAGCGGCGCGGAGTCCAGCACCTTCTTGACCAGCGGCTTGGCCAGGGCCTCGGCGGCGGGGCTGGTTCCGGCGAACCGGGCCAGGTCGTTGCCCGCGTTGGTGTCGAGGACGGCGTGGGGCCCGGTGAGCAGGTCCCGGTGGTTGATCGCGAAGTTCGCGAGCGAGTTGACGAGGCCCGGATCGGCCGCGAGCGCCCGGACGAAGTCCGCGTTCCGGTAGCCGCCCCAGAGCGGGTAGAACAGCACGGAGTTGACCGCGCTGATCATCTGCGGGAAGGCGTTGTAGGAGTTGTCGTACTCGTCCAGGATCCGCTTGTAGACGCCCGCGTAGCGGGCCTGGAGGTTGGCGCTGTCGGTGAGCCACACCACCTCCTTGAGGACGCGGCCGTTGTCCTCGGTGACGTCACGCCAGCGGGTGCCCGCGAAGAGGGTGTCCAGGGCGGACGAGACGGCGGCGGTGAGCGCGGGGGTGTACGGGCCGGCCGCGGCCGGGTAGTAGAACTGGATGTAGTAGCCCACCTGCAGGTACTTCACCAGCTGCGCGACGCCGGTCGAGTTGTCGCCGGTGTAGCCGGCCGCCAGGTCCTTGAGGGCGGCCGCGACGGACAGCATCCGGGACTGCTGGAAGATGCTCGGGTCGGCCTTGCCCTCGCTGTACAGCGACTTGATGCAGTCCGGGGTCGAGCTCCTGATGAACGCGACCAGGTCGGCCCCGGTGCGGGCCGCGAAGTCGGCCGCGGTGCAGCTCTGCACGGCGAGGGACTTGGACAGGACGGGGGCGCTCGCCTCGGCCGGGTCGGCCGGGCGGGTCGCGCCGATCAGCGCCGGGGGCAGCGGGGCGGCGGGCTCGGCGAGGTCCTCGGACCCCGTCGTCACGGCCGGGGCCGTCAGGCCGACCGGGCCGCCCCCGGTCGGGGCCGGGGCGGCGGTGGCGGCGGGGGGTGCCGCGACGGCGGCCTGGGTCGGCAGCACGGCGGTGGCCGTGGCGCAACAGGCGACGACGCCTGCCGCGAGCATGGAGAGTCTGGTGCGCAGGAGCACGCCGAATCCTTCGTGAGTGGGGGCAGTCCGACGTGGGGTCGGGCTGGAGGAAGGAGATGTGGCGTGGATCCTGTCACCGGCCGGAGATCAGAACAATGTCACAGGTCATATGACACGCGATTTCCGGCCACCCCCGCACACCCCGGCGCGCGAGGTCCGACCGCATCCGCGCAGGCCGGCGGACCGGGCGGACTGGCCGATCCGCGCCCCCGGCCGGGACCCCCTCGGCGTGACCCGGATCACACCGCGGCGCCGATGAGTTTCCGTTCCGGGTCCGGTCCTATGGAGCGACGAACGAAGGAGAACCCCGCCATGACCACCCCCGCCGCCAAGGGCCCCGCCAGCTACTTCCCGTCGATCGAGAAGACGTACGGGCAGCCGATCGCGCACTGGAAGGAGCTGATCCGCTCCTCGCCGCTGACCCGGCACATGGAGCTGGTCGCCTGGCTCAAGGAGGAGCACGGGCTCGGCCACGGGCACGCGAACGCCCTCGTCAAGCACACGCTCGACGAGGGCGGGAAGTAGGGCCCGCGCGGGGCGCGGCCTCAGACGCCGAGGCCGCGCACCACCAGGTCCACCAGCGCGAAGAAGAACAGCGAGATGCCGACGAAGCCGTTGGTCTGGAAGAACGCCCGGTTCAGCCGGGACAGGTCGTTCGGCCTGACGATGGTGTGCTCGTAGACGAAGGCGCCGGCCACCACCAGCAGGCCGATCCAGAACGCGACGCCCGCGTCGGTGAGCACCGCGTACCAGCCGAGCAGCAGCGTGGTGACGACGTGGCAGCCGCGGGCCCCGCGGATCGCGGCCGGGACGCCGAACCGGGCCGGGACGGAGCGCACGCCGCCCTCCCGGTCGGAGGCGACGTCCTGGCAGGCGTAGATCAGGTCGAAGCCGCCGATCCAGATGCCGACCGCCGCGCCGAGCACGACCGCGTCCCAGGACCAGGTGCCGGTGACGGCCAGCCAGGCGCCGACCGGGCCCATCGCCTGGGCCAGGCCCAGGATCGCCTGCGGGAAGTCGGTGAACCGCTTGCCGTACGGGTAGACCACCATCGGCACCACGGCCACCGGTGCGAGCGCCAGGCAGAGCGGGTTGAGCAGGGCCGCGGCGCCGAGGAAGACCACCAGGGCGATCGCCGAGCCGATGTACGCGGTCTTCAGCGAGACGGCGCCGGTGACGAGTTCGCGGCCCGCCGTGCGCGGGTTGCGGGCGTCGATCTCGCGGTCGATGATCCGGTTGGCGGCCATGGCGAAGGTCCGCAGGCCCACCATGCAGACCGTGACGATGAACAGCTCGCCCCAGTGCACCCGTCCGTCGGCCAGGAACATCGCCGTCAGCGCCGCGATGTAGGCGAAGGGCAGGGCGAAGACCGAGTGCTCGATCATCACCAGCCGCAGGAAGGACTTCACCTTGCCCGGCGGGACCTCGGGGAGCGCGGCGGCGGTGCTCACAGCCCGTACTCCTTCCAGCGCCGGTCCACCAGGGCGGCGGTCGCCGGGTCGGAAGTGACCATCTCGGGCCAGCCGCCGTCGCGGGTGTAGCCCTCCTCGGGCAACTTGCGGGTCGCGTCGATGCCCGCCTTGCCGCCCCAGAACTGCTGGTAGGAGGCGTGGTCGAGGTGGTCGACGGGGCCCTCCACCACGGTGAGGTCGCGGCTGTAGTCGACGTTGCCGAAGGCCCGCCAGGCGACCTCCTGGTAGTCGTGGACGTCGCAGTCGGCGTCCACCACGATGATCAGCTTGGTCAGCGACATCATGTGCGCGCCCCAGATGGCGTGCATGGTCTTCTGCGCGTGCTTCGGGTACTTCTTGTCGATCGAGACGATCACGCAGTTGTGGAAGCCGCCGGCCTCGGGCAGGTCGTAGTCGACGATGTCCGGGATGATGATCTTCAGCAGCGGCAGGAAGAAGCGCTCGGTGAACTTGCCCAGCGGGCCGTCCTCCGTCGGCGGGCGGCCGACCACGATGGACTGCAGGATCGGCCGGCGGCGCATCGTCACGCAGTCGATCGTCAGCGCCGGGAACGGCTCCTGCGGCGTGTAGAAGCCGGTGTGGTCGCCGAACGGCCCCTCGGGCAGCAGCTCGCCCGGCTCCAGCCAGCCCTCCAGGACCACCTCGGCGTCGGCCGGGACCTGCAGCGGGACGGTCTTGCAGTCGACCATCTTCACCCGCTCGCCCGCGACGAACCCGGCGAACAGGTACTCGTCGATGTCGCCCGGCAGCGGCGCGGTGGCCGCGTAGGTGACGGCCGGCGGGCAGCCGAAGGCGATCGCGACCGGCAGCTTCTCGCCCCGCCTGGCGGCCACCGCGGCGTGGTTGCGGCTGTCCTTGTGAATCTGCCAGTGCATGCCGATGGTGCGGCGGTCGTGCCGCTGCAGCCGGTACAGACCGAGGTTGCGGATGCCGGAGTCCGGGTCCTTGGTGTGGGTGAGGCCCAGGTTGAAGAAGGAGCCGCCGTCCAGCGGCCAGGTGAACAGCGCCGGCAGCTCGTCCAGGTTGACGTCCTCGCCGGTCAGCACCACCTCGTGCACCGGAGCGTCGCAGGACTTGACGTGCTTCGGCGGCACGTGGGCCATCGAGGCGAGCTTGCCGAAGGCGTCCCGGAAGCCGGTGAAGCCCTGCGGCAGCTCCGGCTTCAGCAGGCCGGAGATCTTGTCGCCGATCTCCTCCGGGCCCTTGAGGCCGAGCGCCTTGGCGAGCCGGCGCTCGGTGCCGAAGACGTTCATCGCCAGCGGCATCGTGGAGCCCTTGACGTTCTCGAACAGCAGGGCCGGGCCCTTGGCCTTCTGCACGCGGTCGACGATCTCGCCGATCTCCAGATAGGGGTCCACCTCCGCCTTGATGCGCTTGAGGTCGCCTTCGCGGTCGAGGGCCCGCAGGAACGAGCGGAGATCGTCGTATGCCATGCCAGCCAGTATCCGCCACCCGATAGCCTGGCCTGTGTCAAGGGCCCCCTTGGAGCGCGCACCGCCAGCGGCCGCCGCTCCGAGGGCCCGACCGCCACCGACGCCGCCCGGGGGAGATCGCCGCCGTGCTGAGGATCCTGACCTTCGTGCTCCCGCTCGCCCTGTGGGTGTGGGCCTTCATCGACTGCCTGACCACCCCCGAGGAGGAGGTGAAGCACCTCCCCAAGGTGGTCTGGGTGATCATCGTGCTGCTCTTCCCGCTGGTCGGCTCGATCGCCTGGCTGGTGGCCGGCAAGCAGCGCGGGGTGCGCACCGCCCCGGCCGGCGGCCACGGTGCGGGCGGCCCGGCGTACGGCCGCCGGCGCGACGGCCGCCCGCTCGCCCCGGACGACGACCCCGAGTTCCTCGCCTCGCTGAACAGGCGCGACGACGGCCACGAGGACATGCTCAAGCAGTGGGAGGCGGATCTGCGCCGCCGCGAGGACGAGCTGCGCGGCAAGGAGGACCCGGACGAGGGACGACGGGCCTGACCCCGGTCGCTCGGACAGCCCACCCGGCATCCACCGGGTGGGCTGCGGTGTTTTTGGCGCATCCCTACGACTCACCGGCCACCGGCCACGCAGCGGCGCGCCCTTCGCGGGTCTCCCGGGCGCCCCTCGGACGGCCCCGGACCGCAGCCGGACGGCATCCGGCGGGACAGCGCTGACCTGCGCGTTTCCTCATGTCCAGCTCACCCGGCAGCCATCCGGACGACAGCTCGGGGTAATCGAACAGCTACCGTACGGGCAGGCTGAATCGCTTCTGTTTCTGTGCAGCCCTGACATCTAAACGGACGCGACCTTGTACGGAATCGACGCCGAAACCAGCGTGCGGCCCCTCGTACAGTCATAAGTGAAGAAGTGATTCGCAGCCGGGGGCATCGCAGACGTTGGCTGTCGGACAGTTCCCTCACCTTTGGAGTGGTTCGAGATGACGGTTGTGCACCAGACGCCGGTCGACGACGACGCCCCCGAAGTCCCCGCGGACGTACGGGGCAAGGTCGCGGAGCTGCACGAACTGCGCGAGCAGGTCCGGCGCGGGCCGAGCGAGAAGGCCACCGAGGCCCAGCACGCCAAGGGCAAGCTGACCGCCCGCGAGCGCATCGACCTCCTGCTCGACGAGGGCTCGTTCCACGAGGTCGAGCCGCTGCGCCGGCACCGCGCCCAGGGCTTCGGCCTGGAGGCGAAGAAGCCGCACACCGACGGCGTCGTCGTCGGCTGGGGCACCGTGCACGGCCGGACGGTCTTCACCTACGCCCACGACTTCCGGATCTTCGGCGGCGCGCTGGGCGAGGCCCACGCCCAGAAGATCCACAAGATCATGGACATGGCCATCGCGGCCGGTGCCCCGCTGGTCTCCCTGAACGACGGCGCCGGCGCCCGCATCCAGGAGGGCGTCACCGCGCTCGCCGGCTACGGCGGCATCTTCCAGCGCAACACCCGGGCCTCCGGCGTCATCCCGCAGATCTCCGTGATGCTCGGCCCGTGCGCCGGTGGCGCGGCCTACTCGCCGGCCCTCACCGACTTCGTCTTCATGGTCCGCGAGACCTCGCAGATGTTCATCACCGGCCCGGACGTCGTCCAGGCCGTCACCGGCGAGAAGATCAGCCAGAACGGGCTCGGCGGCGCCGACGTGCACGCCGGGGTCTCCGGCGTCTCGCACTTCGTCTACGACGACGAGCAGTCCTGCATCGAGGAGGTCCGCTACCTCCTCTCGCTGCTGCCGCAGAACAACCGCGAGATGCCCCCGTCGGCCGTCAACGACGACCCGGTGGACCGCCGCAACGAGTCGCTGCTCGACCTGGTGCCCGCCGACGGCAACCGGCCGTACGACATGCGCAAGGTCATCGAGGAGATCGTCGACCACGGCGAGTACCTGGAGGTCCACGAGCGCTGGGCCACCAACGTGCTCTGCGTGCTCGCCCGGATCGACGGCCACGTCACCGGCATCATCGCCAACCAGCCGCAGTCGCTGGCCGGCGTGCTGGACATCAACGCCAGCGAGAAGGCCGCGCGCTTCGTCCAGATGTGCGACGCCTTCAACATCCCCCTGGTCACCATGCTCGACGTCCCCGGCTTCCTGCCCGGCGTCGACCAGGAACACGACGGCATCATCCGGCACGGCGCCAAGCTGCTCTACGCCTACTGCAACGCGACCGTGCCGCGGATCCAGCTGATCCTGCGCAAGGCCTACGGCGGTGCCTACATCGTCATGGACTCGCGCTCGATCGGCGCCGACCTCTCCTTCGCCTGGCCGACCAACGAGATCGCCGTCATGGGCGCCGAGGGCGCGGCCAACGTCATCTTCCGCCGGGACATCAACGCCGCCGACGACCCGGACGCGATGCGCAACCAGAAGATCAAGGAATACAAGAGCGAACTGATGCACCCGTACTACGCGGCCGAGCGCGGCCTCGTGGACGACGTCATCGACCCCGCCGAGACCCGTCAGGTCCTGGTGTCCTCGCTGGCCATGCTCCGCACCAAGCACGCGGACCTGCCGAGCCGCAAGCACGGCAACCCGCCGATGTAGCGGCAGCGCCGCCCGGCCGCACAGCGCACCGCCGGGCACGCCGACGCCGACGCCGACCGACCCACCACCATCCGCCGGGAGAGAACCGGACCATGACCGCTTCCGCCGAACCACTCGTCCGCATCGTCCGCGGCTCGCTCACCGACGAGGAGCTCGCCGCCCTCACCGCCGTGCTGATGGCCCGCGCCGCGGCCGCCCAGCAGGCGGCGGCCGCCGCCTCGCCGGTCGAGCCGATCGCCAACTGGCAGCGCCTGGAGCGCCGCCCGGCGTACTACTCGCCGGTCAGCTGGCAGTGGGCCGCCTGACGGCTCGAACGAGGCCCCGGACACCCGTCCGACCGCCGGCCGGCCACCCGCACACCGGGGTGGCCGGCCGGCGGCGTTCCAGGCCCGGGGCGAGCGCGCGCGACCGGCGCGCACCGGCGCCCGGAACGGCTCGAAAGGATCGCTACCGCACGGTACGGGGGCCAGTGCCCGGTCCGCCGCCGTAGGATCCAGCCGCTGCCGACGACAGAGAGCAGGGAGGCTGCGATGGCCAGGCAGGCCCGGGCGCTGGCGACCCGCCAGACGGTGCTGCGCGCCGCGGCCGAGGTGTTCGACGAACGCGGCTACGCGGGCGCCACCATGGCCGAGATCCTGGAACGGGCCGGTGTCACCAAGGGCGCGCTCTACTTCCACTTCCCGTCCAAGGAGGAGCTGGCGCTCGCCGTGATCGAGGGTCAGAGCGCCTGGCTGGCCACCTGGCAGCCCGCCACCGACAGCCCGATGCAGACGGTCATCGACCTCGGCTACGCGTTCGCGCACTCGCTGCTGGACGACCCGCTGCTGCGCGGCGCGATCCGGCTGACGATCGAGCACGGCACCTTCACCCAGCCGCAGGTCGGCGCCTACCAGGGCTGGGCGGACGCGGCGCGCGAGCTGCTGGAGCGCTCGCTGGAGGTCGGCGAACTCCGCCCCGGGGTGCGGCCGGCGGCCGCCGCCGGGGTGATCACCGGCGCGGTGGCCGGCATCCAGCTCAACTCGCAGGTGCTGACGGACCGCAGGGACCTGCTGCAGCGGATGGCCGACCTCTGGGCGCTGCTGCTGCCCGGCCTGGTCGAGCCCGGCGCCCTGGCCCGCCTCGACACCGTCGACCGGACCACCACCCGCCCGCACGGCTAGGACGGGGCGGGGCGGGGGCGGGGGCGGAGGCGGGGGCGCCTAGAAGCGGTAGTCCGTCAGGCGGTCGGCCGGGACGAGCGACGGGAGGGCGGCCGACCAGAGGCCGCTGATCGCGGCGGGGGCGAGCCGGCCGGTGGCCTCGGCGGCGAACAGGACCAGTCCGGCCGCCAGGGTGGCCAGCAGCCCGGCCGCCTGCTCCCGGTCGAGCCCGGGGCGCAGTTCGCCGGCCGCCGAGGCCCGGTCGAGCAGGGTGCGGAAGACGGCGGTCAGACGCCGCCAGGCGTCCGCCGAGGGCTCCGGCGGCGAGCCGGCCGGGGCCACCACCGCACCGGTCGCGCAGCCCGCCGGACGGCCGCCGAGGCCGAGCAGCACGCCGGCCCGGACCACCACGTCCTCGCGCAGCAGCCGGGCCAGTTCGTGGGTGAGGTCGACGAGTTCCTGGACGGCCGGCCCGCCGCCGCGCAGCGCCCGCAGCACGGCCAGGCCGACGGTGTCGGCGGCCTCGGCGCGGACGCCGTCCGCGAGGGCCTGCTTGGAGACGAAGTGGAAGTAGAGGGCGCCCTTGCTGACGCCCGCCCGGCGGCTGATGTCGACCAGGCTGGCCGACTCGAAACCCGCGTCGGCGAAGGTGTCCGCCGCGGCGAGCAGCACGGCCTGCCTGGTACGCCCCGCCCGTTCCTGCTTAGCCACTCGGCCCCTCCGGCCCCGGCCGCGGCGGGCTGCGGCCCGCCCGGTTGCTGTCACGGCGCCGCCGTCGGTTCCGCGGCGCCCCGTCTGCGGACCGTCGGTGGCGCGCCGCGACCGCCCGAAACCGCATGGTTGGTATCTAATCTAGCCCCTGTCCGGCCCCCGCCGTCCAGAGGGGACGGGCCGCCGTCCGGGCCCCCGCCCGGGGGCCGGACCGGGCCGGCCGGGCGTTGCCGCAGGCCGGCGCCCGGGTACGGTGGGCCCGGCGGGGCGCACACAAGTGACGACCCCGCAGGGGGAGCAGAAACCGGGTGGCCTGTATGTTTTTCCAGGGCCGCCCGCACGGCCGGCCGACCGACACCCGGGAGTGGGGCCAGTCATGCCAGTGTTCACCGCGACGGACGGCGACACCCCGTATCCCCACCCCGGCCCCGTCCCCGCGGGCCCGGGGCGCTACGACTTCCACGAGCGCACCGTCTCGCGCCACCTGGTGCGCCGCTCCTCGGTCGCCGAGGTGCTCATCACCGGCTGGCAGGCCACCGGCCCCTACGACTTCCTGCTCGGCGCCCAGTGGCCGCGGCTGCACGGCTTCTACCGGCTGCCCGGCGACCGCCACCACGACCCGGTGCTGATGGCCGAGACGGTCCGGCAGGCCGCCCTGCTGGTGGGCCATGCCGGGTTCGGCGTGCCGCACGACCACCACGCGGTGCTCGACGAGCTCGGCTACACCCTCGGCCCGGCCGGACTGGACGGTCTGGCGGTCACCACCGCCCCCACCGAGCTGATGCTCCGGATCACCTGCCACGACGTCCGGATGCGGCACGGCCGGCTGCTCGCGCTGCGGGTGGACGCCGAGGTCGAACGCGACGGCCGCCCGGTCGCCCGCGGCTTCGGCGGGCTGCGGATCCTCTCCCCCGCCGCCTACGACCGGCTGCGCGGCCCCGGTCCGGCCGCCGCACCGGCGAGGCTGCCGGGCCAGGCCACCGCGCCGGAGCTGGTGGGCCGTCAGCAGGCCGCCGACGTCGTGCTCGGCCCGGCCCTGCTGCCCGGCAGCTGGCTGCTGCACGCGGACACCCGCCACCCGGTGCTGTTCGACCCGATGGACCCGGCGCCCGGCCACCTGCCCGGGATGCTCGTCCTGGAGGCCGCCCGGCAGGCCGCCCAGCGGCTGCACCACCCGGACCGGGTGGTGCCGCTGGAACTGGTCACCTCGTTCCACGACCCGATCGCGCCGGACCGCCCCTGCGTGGTGCGGGCGGTCCGGGAGGGCGGTCAGGAGACCGGCGGCGGCGGACGGCGGGCGGCGCTGCGGGTCCTGCTGGTGCAGGAGGGCCGGACGGTGGCCGAGGCCCGGCTGCTCACCGGGCCGGCCGACGGCGGCCCGGCCCGGGCCGAGCCGGCCCCGGCGCGCCGGGGCCTGCCGCTCGCCAGCTGAGCCCGCCCCGGCCGGGGGCGGGCCGTGCCGTGCCGTGCCGGGGCACGGACTCAGGCAGCCACCAGCGCGGACGGCCGCCCGGCGTGCATCACGGAGAGGTTCTCCGCCAGCCGCCCCGGGTCCTGGGCCAGCCACAGCCGCAGCGCGGCGCCCAGCATCGCACTGGCCGAGCCGATCCGCACCTGCGTCACCTGGGCGATCCGGGCCGCGCCCGGCACCAGCAGGTCGGCCAGCGGCGCCGGCAGCCAGACGGTCAGCGCGCACGGCGCGGGGGCCGCGAGGGCGCCCAGCAGCCGGTAGGCGTCGGCCGGCGAGCTGACCGTGGGGATGATGTCCAGCAGCCCGTCGGCCACCACCTCGGACACGTCGCTGCGGTGTCCCTGGGCGAGCCGGCGGAGCAGCAGGTGCTCGGCGGCGGTGATTCGGACGGTCAGCATGACCTCGTCGCACTCCATTGCGCGATTTCCTCCTCAGTTCCTCCCCGTGCCGGACCGGGCGGCCGGCACGAACTACCCCTGTCGCACCTCGGCCCGGCTTCCTCGTCTGGAGTGCCGGGCCGGTGGGTGGTTTCCGGTCCCGGTCAAATCCCCGCGTAGGAGTGCTTGCCGGTGACGAAGATGTTCACGCCGTAGTAGTTGAACAGCCAGCAGGCGAAGGCAGCGAGCGCCAGGTACGCGGCCTTGCGGCCCTTCCAGCCGGCGGTGGCGCGGGCGTGCAGGTAGCACGCGTAGGCGACCCAGGTGATGAACGACCAGGTCTCCTTCGGGTCCCACTCCCAGTACTTGCCCCAGGCGGCCTCGGCCCAGATCGCGCCCGCGATGATGGTGAAGGTCCACAGCGGGAAGACCAGGGCGTTGATCCGGTAGGAGAGCTTGTCCAGGGTGGCCGCGGCGGGCAGCCGGCGCCAGATCGACGGCGAGGTGCCCAGCGGGCCCCGGGTCAGACCGGCGGCCATCCGCTTGTCGAAGGAGTCCTTGCCCAGGTACAGCAGCGTCGTGACGAACGCCGCGTAGAAGGCGCCGCCGCAGACGATCGCGGTGGAGACGTGGATCGCCAGCCAGTACGAGTGCAGGGCCGGGACGAGCTGCTCGGACTCGGTGTACAGCACCTCGGTGGCGATGCCGAGGGTGAGCACCACCGCCAGGGTGACCGGCAGGCCGAGCCAGCGGACCGGCTTCTTCGCGGCCAGCAGGCCGACGAAGGCCACCGCCATGGCGAGCGCGAAGGCGCAGGAGAACTCGTACATGTTGCCCCACGGCCAGCGGGAGACCGAGAGGCCGCGGGTGAGGACGCCACCCGCGTGCAGCAGGAGGCCGAGGACGGTGAGCGAGACCGCGATCCGGCCGGCCAGGTCGGCCTTCTCGCTGGTGCCGGCCGCGCCGGGGCCGTCGACGTCCTCGTCGCCGCGCCCGCTGGTCACCACCGTGGCACCCTCGCCGGCCAACGCGGTGCGGGTCAGGGTCGTGGTGCCGCCGCGTGCGGAGGCGACGGTGACCGTGACCTTCTTGGCGCCCTTGGTCCTGGCGTCGGCGTCGGCGACGGTCTCGGCCAGACCGGCCTGCTGGATGGAGCGGACGGCGACGGCGCCCTTCGAGCCGAAGGTCCATTCGAACATGTAGGCGAACATGGCGATCAGATAGACCGCCATCGCCGAATAGATCAGCTTGTTGGACAGGTCGGCCAGCTGCGGGTCGACCGACGAGGCGAGGTGCACCGTCTACTCCTTGGAGTTCTGGTCGGCGGGGACTGCGGATTCTTCGGGCGCCGGGGCCTCGTCGGCCCCGGTGGTGCCGTCGTCGGGCCCCTCATCGGGCTCGTCGTCGAGCGCGGGAGCGTCGTCCTGGAGGTCCACCGCCAGTGCGGCCAGCTCCTCGGCGATCTTCGCCGACTCGCTGCGGCCCAGCCCGGCCAGCTCGACCAGGGTCCCGCCGTCCGGCAGCGCCACCGCCCGCACCCAGATCCGGCGCCGCTGGATGAACAGCGAGCCGATCAGGCCGGCGATCGCGGCCACCGCGCCGGCCAGCGCGATGCCGTTGCCCGGACGGTGCGAGACGTTGAAGCTGGCCCACTTCTTGTAGCCCTCGAAGGTGACCGTGCCGTAGCCGTCCGGCAGCTCCCAGACCTGCTTGGGGTCCAGCTTGGCCTTCGCGGGCTCGCCGTCCCGCTGGAGCTGGGTCAGGTTCTTGGTGTTGAGCTGGTAGATGTTCTGCGGCAGGCCGGAGTCGGTGCCCAGGTCGCCCGCGTAGGCGTTGAGCACCAGCACCGGGGCCGCGTCACCGGGGAACAGCGAACGCGGGCCGGTGTTCTTGTCGAAGGCCACCGGGGCGGTCGGCAGGAAGAAGCCGGACAGGCCCAGCTGGGTCCGCTTGCCGTCCTTCTCGCCGTAGTCGGAGACCTTGATGACGCCGGTGGAGGTCAGGTTGCCGTCCTGCGGCAGGAACGGGGTGGCGCCGGTGTAGACGACGTCGCCCGCGGCGTTGCGGACCGTGATCACCGGGGCGTAGCCGTGGCCGATCAGGTAGAACTTGCTGCCGCCGATCTCCAGCGGGCGGTTCACCTCGATCTTGCCCTGCTTGAGCTTCGACGGGTCGCTGCCCTCGTAGTACTCGACGCCCGCGGTGAACTCCCGGGCGCTGCCGATCTGGGAGCCGTTGTTCTGGAACTTCGAGGTGAAGCTGTTCAGCTTCACGTAGAACGGGTCGAGGTCGTCGCTGCCGTAGAAGCGGGTCCCGGTGAAGTCGTCCAGCTGGGTGATGGTGTTGGAGTAGCCCTCGCCCTCGACCAGCAGCTTGCCGCCGGTGCCGCTGGCCAGGCTCGCCCAGGCGAAGCCGCCGAGCAGCGCGAACAGCGACAGGTGGAAGACCAGGTTGCCGACCTCGCGCAGGTAGCCCTTCTCGGCCGCCACCGCGCCGCCGTCCAGGTGCGCCCGGAACCGCCGCGCGCGCAGCAGCCGGTGGGCGGCGGTGTTGACGGCCGCGGCGTCGGCGTCGGTGCGCCAGGCCGCGTACACCGGCATCCGGGTCAGGTTGCGCGGCGCCGCCGGCGGCCGGGAGCGCAGCACGCCGACGAACTGCCAGGTGCGCGGGACGATGCAGCCGGCCAGCGAGACGAACAGCAGGATGTAGATCGCCGAGAACCAGACCGAGCTGTACACGTCGAACAGCTGGAGCTTCTCGTAGATCGGCGCGACCGTGGTGTGCTGCGCCTTCCAGGTCTCGACCTTGAACTGGTTCTGCCCGTTCTGCGGGATCAGCGAGCCCGGGATGGCCGCCAGCGAGAGCAGGAACAGCAGGATCAGCGCGACCCGCATCGAGGTCAGCTGGCGCCACATCCAGCGCAGCCAGCCGAGCACGCCGATGCCGGTGGGGCCGTCGGACTCGGCCGGGGCGGTGGTGAGCCGCTCGGCCGCGTCCTCGTCCGCGCCCTGCGCGACGGCGGTCCCGGACCGCTCGCGATCGGTCGTGGTGTTGGTCACGGGTCAGATTCCGATCTGGAAGTCGGCGAACTGGTTCTGCAGGTCACTCACCATCGAGTCCCAGACCCCGGTGACCAGCAGCAGACCGACCACGACGAGCATGCCGCCGCCGATCCGCATCACGAGCGGATAGTGCCGCTTGACCCAGCCGAAGGCGCCCAGCGCCCGGCGGAAGGCCAGCGCCGCCACGACGAACGGTACGCCCAGGCCCAGGCAGTAGAAGAACATCAGCAGCGCACCGCGCTGGGCGTCGGCCTGGTTGAGCGCGAGGTTGGTGACGGCGGCCAGGGTCGGCCCCATGCACGGCGTCCAGCCCACCCCGAAGACCACGCCGAGCAGCGGAGCGCCGAGCAGGCCGACCACCGGACGGCGGTGGGTGCGCACCTCGCGCATGCTCAGGCCGGGCACCAGCCCCATGAAGGCCAGGCCCATCACGATGGTGAGCGCCCCGAGCACCTTGCTGATGACGGCCTGGTGCTCCTTGAGCGTGTCCCCGAACTGGCCGAACAGCGCGCCGCTGGAGACGAACACGACGGTGAAGCCGAGGATGAACAGCGCCGCACCGGCCAGCATCCGGCCGCGCCGGGCCCCGCGCGCGTCGGCGAGGTCGGCGGCCGAGAAGCCGGTGACGTAGGAGAGGTAGCCGGGCACGAGCGGCAGCACGCAGGGCGAGAAGAACGACACCAGGCCCGCCGCCAGCGCGATCGGCGCGGCCACCAGCAGCGCCCCGCTCTGGATGGTCCCGATGTTGTCGGCGAGTTGCAGCGCCGCGCTCACTGGTGCTGCTCCGCCAGCACCGGCTGGAGCATCGACTCCAGGGCGTCGTCGGTCTGGCCGCCGACGGCGCGCGCGGCGAGCCTGCCGTCCCGGTCGACCACCAGGGTGGTCGGGATGGACTGCGGGTTGAGGCTGCCCTTGGGGAACTTGAGCAGCTCCTCGCCGGCCGGGTCGTAGAGGCTGGGGAAGGTGACGCCCTTCTCCTGCTCGAAGCGGACGGCGTTCTTGATCTCGGTGTCCCGGGTGTTGATCCCGAGGAACTGCACGCCCTGGTCCTTGTACTTCTCCCAGACCCGCTGGAGGTCGTCGGCCTCCGAGCGGCACGGGCCGCACCAGGAGCCCCAGACGTTGAGCACGACGACCTTGCCCCGGTAGTCGGAGAGCTTGGCCGGGGTGCCCTCCAGGGTGGTGCCGCCGATGTCCGGCGCGTCCTGGCGGTGGCCGGCGGCGGCGGTCGAGATGTTGCTGCCCTTGGCGGTGACGAAGCCGATCTGCCCGTCACCACTGGCCGAGGAGCCGGAGGAGCTGCAACCGGTGAGGACCAGCGCGGCAGCGGCGGCGGTGACCGCGGCGGCGGCGAGACGGGGACGGGGGCGCGTCATGCCAGACATGTGAAAAGTTTCGCATGGAGTCGCGGCCGGGCCCCGGGGGGTCCGGCCTTCTCTGCCGGACCCCCTCTGACCTGCGGCGGGACCATTGGCCCTGGTGTCGCGGGAGTGTGACGCAGCTCTTACTCACACGGCTCTTACACCGGATCGGGAACCATGAACACCGTTCCGCGCGTCCGGGCTTCCTCGGCGTACCCGGATCCGGGTCGCCCCGGGGCCGGCGCCGGCCTGCCCTCAGGCGCCGAAGCTCTTGCCGACCGGCTTGCTCTTGCCGCCCTTGCCGACCAGGTGGGCCGGCAGCAGGTCGCGGGCCGGCTCGCGGTAGCCGACCGAGACGATCCGGTCCCCCTCGTAGGTGAAGCTGGTCAGCGAGGCCAGCGAGCACTGCCGGTTGCGCGGGTCGTGCCAGAGCCGGCGGCGCTCCACGAAGGAGCGGACGATCCAGATCGGCAGCTGGTGGCTGACGCAGACCGCCTCGTGCCCGCGCGCGGCGTCCCGGGCGGCGGCCAGCGCGCCCATCATCCGCACCGCCTGCTCCAGGTAGGGCTCGCCCCAGGAGGGCTTGAACGGGTTGGTCAGGTACTTCCAGTAGGACGGGTTGCGCAGCGAGCCGTCGCCCACTCCGAAGGTCTTGCCCTCGAAGATGTTCTCCGCCTCGATCAGCCGCTCGTCCACCGCGAGGTCCAGGCCGTGCGACTCGGCGATCGGCGTGGCGGTCTCCTGGGCGCGCTCCAGCGGGGACGCCACCACGTGGGTGATGTCCCGCCCGGCCAGGTCCTCGGCGACCCGCTCGGCCATCTCGCGGCCCAGCTCGGACAGCCGGTAGCCCGGCAGCCGCCCGTACAGGACGCCCTCCGGGTTGTGCACCTCACCGTGCCGCATCAGGTGGACGACGGTGATGTCCTTGGCGCTCACTTCTCAGTACTCCTGGTGCTCGTAAGGGCGGCGGGCCTAGGCGGTGGCTTCGGCGGCGGCCCGGGCGGCGGCGGGCAGGGCGGCGGCGATCCGCTCCAGCGCCCGCTCGTCGTGCGCGGCGGAGACGAACCAGGACTCGAAGGCGGACGGCGGCAGGTAGACGCCCTCGGCGAGCATCGCGTGGAAGAACGCGGTGAAGCGGAACGCCTCCTGGGTCTTCGCCTCGGCGTAGTTCGTCACGGCGTCCTCGGTGAAGAACACCGAGAACATGTTCCCGGCGGTCTGCAGCCGGTGCGCCACGCCCTCCTTGGCGAGGGCGGCGGCGACCAGGCCGGAGACCTCGGCGGCGACCCGGTCGACGGCCGTGTACACCTCGTCGGTGCAGCCGCGCAGCTGGGCCAGGCCGGCCGCGGTGGCGATCGGGTTCCCGGACAGCGTGCCGGCCTGGTAGACCGGGCCGGCCGGGGCGAGGTGGGCCATCACGTCGGCGCGGCCGCCGAAGGCCGCCGCCGGGAAGCCGCCGCCCATGACCTTGCCGAAGGTCAGCAGGTCGGGCGCCCAGCCCTCGTTCGCCGCCTCCAGGCCGTACCAACCGGCCTTGGAGACGCGGAAGCCGGTCATCACCTCGTCGGAGATGAACAGCGCGCCGTTCTCCCGGCAGAGCCGGGCCAGGCCGCCGTTGAAGCCGGGCAGCGGCGGGACGACGCCCATGTTGCCGGGCGAGGCCTCGGTGATCACGCAGGCGATCTCGCCGGGGTGGGCCCGGAAGGCCTCCTCGACGGCGGCGAGGTCGTTGTACGGCAGCACGATGGTGTCGCCGGCCTGGGCGCCGGTGACGCCCGGGGTGTCCGGCAGGCCGAAGGTGGCGACGCCGGAACCGGCGGCGGCCAGCAGGGCGTCCACGTGTCCGTGGTAGCAGCCGGCGAACTTCACGACCTTCGCGCGGCCGGTGAAGCCGCGGGCCAGCCGGATCGCCGACATGGTGGCCTCGGTGCCCGAGGAGACCAGGCGGACCTGCTCGACCGGGGCGACCCGGGAGACGATCTCCTCGGCCAGCTCGACCTCGCCCTGTCCGGGGGTGCCGAAGGAGGTGCCGCGGGTCACCGCCTGCTGCACGGCGTCCAGGACGGCCGGGTGCGCGTGGCCGAGGATCATCGGACCCCACGAGCAGACCAGGTCGACGTACTCGCGGCCGTCGGCGTCGGTCAGGTAGGGGCCGGTGCCGGACACCATGAAGCGCGGCGTACCGCCGACGGCGCGGAACGCGCGCACCGGCGAGTTGACGCCGCCGGGGGTCACGACCGACGCGCGGTCGAAGAGCGACTGGGACTGGGGTGCTTCGTAGGGATAGCTCACGGAAGACATGGTCTCAAATCGTGTCCTTCACCTCTGCATGTCGGACCTCATCATCTGGAACGATGATCCTGGCGCCCGAATCTGTACGGTTATCCATACAACGGGGCCCCTGACTGCTCCGGCTGCCCGGACCAGTCAGACTGTGTACCCGGGGTGTCTCCGGAGTTCCTCCGGCCGCGAGGACGGACGGGAGCTCCGGGTCGATGCAGGGGTGTGGAGAGGACTGCCGCGTACCGCGACTGGGTACGGCGGCGCATGACGGGTAAGGAGCACGTCCGGAGGGACACCGGACGTGCGGGGGTCTGTCGATTCCGGCGAATTCCGGTGAGGATGGTCCGAGTGTCCGAGGCGCAGGACGGCCACGACGAGGCCGCGGGTGGCTCCCGCCGGCCCGCCGGGGCCGCACGCGGGGGTAAGGGAGCGGGAACGGGCCGTAGCGGCCGCGGCCGTGAGAGGCGGGGTGAGGGACGCGTGGGGGTGACGTACAAGTACTTCGGCGCACCCGACCGGGCGACCGCGGCCCGGGTCCCGACCGCTCTCGGGCCGGGCGGGCTCGGGCTGGACGCGGGCGAGCTCGGCTCGCTCGGCCGGCTCGGCGACCTGATGGAGACCAGTGGCTCCCCCAACGGCCACCTCTCCACCAAGATCAAACCGGAGACCATGAGCGCGATGGTCCTCACCGGCATCCAGGGCGTGCCGCTGCACCAGGTGCCGCCGCTGGAGCTGGTCGTGCTGCACCCGGACTACGCCGTCGTCCAGCTGCCGCAGAACGTCGTCGAACCGCTGCGCAAGGCGGACGAGACCGAGCTCGGCGCCGCCGCGTTCATCTGGTCCACCGTGCCGGACCGGCGCGGCCCGCGCGACGCCTTCGTGATCTACAGCATGCTGCACGAGTGGCAGGACTTCGCCAACCGCCTGCACGAGGCCGGCCACCAGCTGTACTGCCTGGTCTGGCCCTGACCGACGGGAACACGAGCGGGGCCCCCGGCTGCACGCCGGGGGCCCCGTTTCCGTCGGTCCGCGCCTGCGGGCCGACGCGGGCTCAGCCGCCGGAACCGTAGGTGGTGTTGGCGCAGATGTCGTCGTCCGCCGATCGGGCGTCGTCGGTGACCGAGGTCGGCAGCGGGGCGGGCGCGGTCGGCGTGCCCGGCGCGGTGGTCCCGGCCGCGGCGGCGCCGCCGTTGGCGTCGGCGTAGTCCTTGCCGAGCACGACGCTGATGCCGGCCGCCGAGGTGGGGGTGAGGGTGGCGCCGGGGAACAGCTCGGCGACCTTCTCGGCGTTGGCCTTCTGCCCGGCGCCGTACTCGATCGTGGTGGTGAGCTTGTTGGTGGACTTCGCCTGGCCCACCGAGCCGACGGTGAACTGCGCCGCCTTCAGGGCCTCGCCCGCCCTGGCGCCCAGTCCGTTGGAGGTGGTGCCGTTGAAGACCTTGATCGGGACCGCCGGGGCGGTGTGCGCGGGGGGCGCGGTGGTGGTCGGCGGGGCCTCCGGGGTGGCCGGGGGCGCCGGGGTGGCGGGCGCGTCGGGCTGCTCGCCGGTGGCGTCCTTGCCGTCCAGGGTGCGGTCGGCGCGGATCGCCTCCCACAGCCGGTCCACGTCCGGCTTCACCAGGTCGAGGTTGGCCTCGTTGTAACGCCACGGCGGGGTGACGAACTTGAGGTCGTGCAGGTCGATGTTCTTCAGCGACAGGGCGAAGGACATCAGCTTGTCGACGGTGTCGAGCCCCTCGTCGACGCGCAGCGACTTGGTGGCGGCGTCGGCCAGCGGCAGTAGGGTGGTGGGCTCCAGGCCCTTCTTCTTCACCGTGCTGATCATCGAGCTCATGAAGGCCTGCTGACGCTTCATCCGGCCGATGTCGGAACCGTCGCCGATGCCGTGCCGCAGCCGGACGTAGTCGAGCGCCGGCTGGCCCTCCACCTTCTGCGGACCCTTCTTCAGGACGAGGGAGCCCTTCGTGGGCAGCTTCTCGTTGAGGTCCTTCTCGTAGATGTCCTTGGGCAGGCAGACCTCGACGCCGCCGACGGCCTTGGTCATCGCCGCGAAGCCCTGGAAGTCGACCACGATGGTGTGGTCGACGCGGATGCCGGTGAGCTTCTCCACGGTGTTCTGGGTGCAGGCGGGGTTGCCCTCCGCCGTGCCGCCCACCGTGAAGGCGGCGTTGAACAGGACGTCCTTGCCCTTCTGTTCCTTGGTCCACTTCCCGTTCGGGAGCTTGCACGGCGGGATGGTGACCAGGGTGTTGCGCGGGATCGAGACCCCGATGGCGTTCTTGTGGTCGGCGTAGACGTGCAGCAGGATCGTGGTGTCCGAGCGGGCACCCTCGCTGTCGCCGCCGCCCAGGTCCGAGTTGTCGCCGCCGCGGCTGTCGGAGCCGATCAGCAGGATGTTCACCGGTTTGTTGCCGTTGGCGTCGGCCTGCGCCTCCGGCGGGCGGTCCTTGCTCAGCGCGTCGGCGTCGATCGTCTTGATGTTGCCGTTGAGCTTGAAGTAGATCGCGCCGCCGGTGCCGGCTATCAGCACCAGCGCGCCGACCGCGGTCCAGCCGACGATCTTCTTGACGTTGCGCCGGGGCTTCTTGCCCCGGCCGCCCGACCGGCGGTGACCCTGGCCGTTCGACCCTCCGTCACCACCCGCTCCGCCGCGGCCCTTCGACTGCGCGGCCCGCCTGGCCTCGGCCCGGCCGCCCGGCCGGGGCGCCGGGACGGACCCGGACGAACCGGCCGAACCGGACGAGCCGGTGCGCGGCGAACCGCTCCGGGCACCGGTCGAACCCGCCGAGCCGGTCGAACCCTCCGGACGCGGCCGGGCCACGCTGGGCTGACTCCTGTCTCGGCGACCCGACATCCCCGCACCTCTTCACGGCTGTGCCATCGAACGATCAGCGGCCAGGACGTCCCCCCTGGCGCCAGGTGGAGCATACAAGCCGACCGGAAACCGACTACCGCCGCGCCCGGGCCTGGCCCCCGGCTCAGCCGCGGGCACGGCGCGCGCGGCGCACCGTCCGCTCGCCCCCGACCGGATCGGACAGCGCCCCGCCCCCGTCCACCAGGCGGCCCAGCGCCGTCACGAACACCGCCCGCTCGTCCGGCGGCAGCGACTCCAGCACCTCCCGGTGCACCCGGTCGGCGATCGCGGTGCCCCGCTCGACGGCCCGCGCGCCCGCCTCGGTGACCCGCACGATCCGGGCCCGGCGGTCGGCCACGGACGGGCACCGCTCGGCCAGCCCGGCCTTCTCCAGCTCGTCGACGGTCACCACCATGGTGGTCTTGTCGAGGTCGGCGAGCTCGGCCAGCTGGATCTGGGTGCGCTCGGCCGCCAGCGCGTGGAAGAGCACGCCGTAGGCGCGCGGGGTGACGCCGAGCTCGGTGAACGCCGCCGCCATCCGGGTCGCCAGGACGTGGCTGGCGTGGTCCAGCAGCCCGGAGAGGTCGCGGATCTGACGCACGGGCGGCGTGCGGCTGGTCGTCATGCGTCGAGGTTACGCGGCCCCGCGGCGCCGCCTCCCTACGGGATGCCGAGCTCGAACAGCGCGTACCCCGCGTACCAGCCGGCCGCCACCGCCGGCATCGCGACCAGGCCGCCCAGCGTCGACGGCCGCAGCCGGCGCAGCGCCACCGCCAGGCCGATGAACAGCGGGAAGGCCGGCAGCAGGTAGCGCGAGATGTTGCCGTAGATCTGGTTGCTGCTCAGCGCCAGGACGACGGTCAGCAGCGTGTAGAGCACCAGGACCAGCGGCGGCCGCAGCCGGAGCAGCAGCACCAGCAGCCCGGGCAGGGCGATCAGCAGGCCCACCGCGATGAGGTCCGGCGCCGGGTTGGACTGCCAGAACGTCCAGTGCCCGGTGACCGTGTCCAGGGTGCTGCGGGCGGTGGAGGCGCCCCAGTCGAAGTAGCGGTTCCAGGCGCCGCGCTGGAGCTTGAAGTACCCCGTCCAGTCGCCCATCCGCCAGCCGACCCAGGCGACGTACCCGAGCAGGCCCCAGGGGGTGATCAGCATCGCGGTCAGCGGGCGGGCCACCCCGTCGGTGCGCCGCACCAGCGCCACCAGGGCGGAGATCGAGACGGCGGCGATCAGCGCGGCCGCGGTCGGCCGGTTGAGGCCGGCCACCAGGGCCAGCACGCCGGCGGCGAGCCAGTTCCGGGTCATCACGCAGTAGCAGGCCCAGGCCGAGAGGGCGACGAACAGCGAGTCCGAGTAGACCGCCCACTCCACGCCCGAGCCGGGGAACAGGCCCCAGATCACCGCCGCGATCACCCCGGCCCGGAAGCCGCCGAGCCGCTCGGCGACGGCGAAGATCCCGGCCGCCGCCACGAAGGAGGCGAGCACCGAGACCACGATGCCCGAGCCGTACGGGCCGAGCCCGGTGACCGCCCCGACCAGCCGCATCAGCCACGGGTAGAGCGGGAAGAACGCGGAGGAGTTCTCGTAGTAGGTGGCCAGCGGGTAGCCGTGCAGCGGGATCAGCTGCGGGTCGTAGCCGTTCTCGGCGATCCGCTGGTACCAGATGCCGTCCCAGGTGCCGAGCACGTCCCAGGGCCGGGCGCCGCCGCCGCGCCCCGGGTCCTTCTTCAGGAAGTCCTCGGTGTGCGAGAGCAGGAGCAGGAAGACGGTCAGGCCGGTCGCCTTGACCACCGCGTACGCGCCGAGCGCGGGCGCGTAGCGGTCCACCGCCGCGCCGAACCGGCCCGGGGCCCGCCCCGCCGCCGACACGGCCGTGGCGCCCGACGCCTCGGACGTCTCGGACGTCTCCGGCGTCTCCGGCGTCTCCGGTGCCTCCTGGGCGTCCCGGGGAGGGGTGGCGGACGACGGGGACACGCCCGCGCCACCGCCCGACGATCCGGTGCTCGATGCCGCGCTCATCAGCTCTGGTACTCCCCGCCCCACTCGTGACCGGTGCGCGCCGACCGACACCGCGGCGCCGGGCGAGCCTACGGCACCGCCGTCGCCGGGCAGAGGGGGAGCCCACCCGGCGGACGGGCGGCGGGTCGGGGACGGATCAACCGCGCAGGTGGGCGGTGCCGGGCCCGGTGGGCCGCCGGCGCCGGGCCAGGGCACCGGTGCCGGCGGCCGGCCCCGGAAACGCCGAGAGCCGCCACCTCGCGCCCCAGGAGGGAGACACGGAAGCGGCGGCTCGCACCGGCCGGACTCGCGGCTGATCAGCCGGCGTTGACGCAGGTGTTGCCGAAGGCCGGGTTCAGGATGCCCACGATGTCGATGGTGTTGCCGCACAGGTTGACCGGGATGTGCAGCGGCACCTGGATCTGGTTGCCGGAGACGACACCGGGGGAGCCCGCGGCGACGCCCTCCGCGCCGGAGCTGGCCAGCGCGGTACCGGCGCCGGCGGCGACGATGCCGACCACAGCGGCGCCGACGACGGCCGTCTTCTTGATGCTCATGGGAGCCTCCTGACTGTTCGACAGAGATGCACGGGGAGTGCGACATCTCCAACGAGACCCCCTCGGGCCGGTTGCGACGGCACCCCCACTGTCACCCGTCCGGAGGAACGCGGCCCCGGCGCCGGGCAATCGGGTGACACCCGTATCCGACCGTTTCCCCCGGCGCCCTGCCTCGTTCTCCAGTCGGAACACGCTTCACGCCCCGCTACGACGAGGAGATCCGCCGCCGGTCCAAACCCGTCCGGAATTCTCCCGGTCGTGCGTCGACACGAATGCTTCCCGGCCGTGCGGGAATCGTTCGAGGCGCACGGTGCCGCGGCGGCCGCTCATCGCCCGAGCCATGGGCGAAACGCGCCATCTGGGCCACCCGAGTGACAATCACGGCATTCCCAGAAGCCAACGGGCCAGGATTTCCCCTCGCCCGGCTCCCGACTATTTCCACAGACGGTCGGGAAGAATACGGAGGAAGAACACATGCGTCACGTCAAGAAGACCGCCGCCCTGTCGATCGCCACCGCCGGCCTGGTGGTCGGTGCGGCCGGCGGCGCGTTCGCCAGCTCCGGCGCCGAGGGTGTCGCCGCCAACTCCCCCGGTGTGATCTCCGGCAACCAGATCCAGGTGCCGGTCCACGTGCCGATCAACCTCTGCGGCAACACCATCAACATCATCGCGCTGCTGAACCCGGCGTTCGGCAACACCTGCGTCAACGCCGGCTGAACCGGTGGCCGCCGAGCCGGCGGCCGCGGCTCCACCGCACCCGCGCCGCACCCCGCCACCGGGCGGGGTGCGGCGCGCTCAACCCGTGTGTGATCGAGGAGATCAACCCCCATGCAGAACGTGAAGAAGGCCGTCGTCCTCTCCGCCGCCGCTGCCGGCCTGGTGCTGGGCGCGGCGGGTGGCGCCGCCGCCAGCGCCGGTGCCGAGGGCGTCGCCGCCGGCTCCCCCGGTGTCATCTCCGGCAACCAGCTCCAGATCCCGGTGCACATCCCGGTCAACCTGTGCGGCAACTCCATCAACCTGATCGGTGTGCTGAACCCGGCGTTCGGCAACACCTGCATCAACGGCGAGGTCCCGCAGCAGCACGAGCACGTCGAGCACGTCGAGGACGACTGCTGATTCCGATCGGCACGCGTTCCGCCCGCACTGCCCCCCGGCCCGTCGACCGGGGGGCGGTTCGGCGTACCCGGGCACGGTCCGCGAGCCCGGGGAACCCCTCCCTCCGAAGGTGAAGACGCATGGTTTCGAAGAAGAGCGGGGCCGGCCTCGCCGCCGCCCTGGGCGCCGCGATGCTGCTCGGCGGCGCGGGCGCGGCGCACGCGGCCCCGACCGGGGGCGGCGCCGCCCTGGCCAAGACCGACCTCGCCCAGGCGCTCGGCGGCACCACCACCGGCCTCGGCTACGGCATCGCGCCGCTCAAGGACCTGCGGCTGGACCCGTGGGCCAACTCCTCCGCCGACGTGCTGAACAACGGGGCGACCGTCCAGCCGGAAGGCTCCGGGCTGGCGCCGGTCGGCACCGACCTCCTGACCGGCCCGCTCAGCGCCGGCGGCGGTCCGCGCGACCTGCCGCTGGTCGGCGGCCTGCTCGGGGCGCTGCCCGGCTGAGCCGCCACGACCCGCGAGAGCCCGGCACCCCGTCGTGAGGGGGTGCCG
>NZ_JBHYUU010000080.1:0-34508 GCF_042749955.1 Kitasatospora sp. NPDC059462
GCCCTCCCCGCGGGGGGCGGGCGGCCTTCACCGTGTTGACCCGCGACGGCCGTCACCGGCCGCGAGAGCCGCCACCGGCCCGGGCGGAGCCGGCGGCACGGTGATGAATCGTTTTGGCTGACAGTCGCGACGTTCCGGCTAGAGCCGGGCCGCCTTGGCGATCAGCGCGAGCGCGGCCTCGTGCTCCTCCTCCTCCAGCGGCGCCAGCAGCAGCTGCTGGACCTGGGCGACGCCCGCGGCCGAGCGGTGCAGCAGGTCCTGTCCCGCCGGTGAGAGCGAGAGCAGGTTGCGCCGTCCGTCCGAGGGGTCGCGCCGCCGCTGGACCAGGCCGCGCCGGACCAGCCGGCTGACCATCTCGGCCATCGTGGCCTTGTCCAGCGAGGCCAGTTCGCCCACCGTGCGCTGGTCGGCGCCCGGCTCCAGTTCGAGGGCGTCCAGCACCGCGTACTGCGGCGCCGTCAGCTCCGAACCGACGTGCTCCGACCAGAGCTTGGTGTGCACCTGCTGGCTCACCCGGATCAGGTAGCCGATCGCCCGCTGGGCGTCCAGCATCGGCCGCGCGTCCGTGAGGACGGCGACCTGGGCCGGCTCCAGTCTGGCTATCTTGGCCATCACCCGGACGATCTCCAGCTGCTCCTCCGGAGTGAGCGGCTCGAAGAGCGTGCGCTGCACGCGGACCACTCCGCCGGTGGCCTCGCGGACAGCCTGGGCGCCGCTCTGCGAGAGAGCGAGCAACTTGCGCCGGCCGTCGGCCGGGTCTCGGCGCCGCAGCACCAGGCCGCGCCGGACCAGCCGGGCGACCATCTCGGCCATCGTGGCCTTGTCGAGCGAGGCACGCTCGCCGACCGTGCGCTGGTCAGCGCCCGGTTCGAGGGCGAGAACCAGCAGGACCGCGAACTGCGGAGCCGTGAGATCGGCTCCGACGTGTTCGGACCACAGGCGGGTGTGGACCTGCTGTGCAACGCGGATGAGGTGTCCGGGCGACTGCTGCAGTCGCGCGGACACGCGGGTCGTCGGGATCTCCCCCAGCACCATGTATCCGTCCCGATGTCACACCCGGTGTGTGTGGGACACCCGGGTGGGGCAGTAACGGCGAGTGGGCGTCCCGCTGTTCGGGAGGGCGCTCCAGCCGTGCAGCCGGTGGCTGCTGGCGGACACTATACAAACGGCGGGCCCTCGCTGGCAGGCAGGGGCGGATAGTAGACGCAGGTTCGGCAACATTGGCATATTTACGCGCCGCGCCGACCCGCCGGTAACCCGTTCGCAGGAGAAAGCCGACCGGTCGGTCCTTACCCACGGTCACCTGCACCTTCGCCCTGGCCGAGCCCCCTACCCGCCGGTAGGGTGTGGCCACCGGGACGGCCGTGACCTCCGGAGCAGCCCCCCGCTGCCGGTTTTCCCCCGAGTGCTTCCTGGGAGTTTCCTGGGTGTTCCGCCCGGGGTCCGGACGGCCGGCGCTCCGGCTCCGGAGCGCGACCGATGCCGGGCCGGGGCCGCACCGCCGCGCTGCAACACCTCTCCACCTGCAACTGACCTGCAACAACGCCCGATTACTCCGAGAGAGACGAGACCGAGCATGACCGAGCAGACCACCACCCCCCGGGTCGCCGTCGTCACCGGCGCCGCGCGCGGGCTGGGCGCGGCCACCGCCGTGCGCCTGGCCGCCGACGGCTACGCCGTGGCCGTCCTCGACCTGGAGGAGTCGGCCGGCCGGGAGACCGTCGAGCGGATCACCGCCGCCGGCGGCCGCGCGCTGGCCGTCGGCGCCGACGTCTCGGACGCCGACCAGGTCCGGGCCGCCGTCGAGCGGATCGCCGGCGAGCTCGGCGCCCCGGTCGTCCTCGTCAACAACGCGGGCGTGCTGCGCGACAACCTGATCTTCAAGATGACCGAATCGGATTGGGACACGGTCATGAACGTGCACCTGCGCGGCGCGTTCCTGATGACCCGGGCGGTCCAGAAGTACATGGTGGACGCCGGTTTCGGACGCATCGTCAACCTGTCCTCCTCCTCCGCCCAGGGCAACCGCGGCCAGGCCAACTACTCCGCCGCCAAGGCCGGTCTCCAGGGCTTCACCAAGACCCTGGCCATCGAGCTCGGCAAGTTCGGCATCACCGCCAACGCGGTCGCCCCCGGCTTCATCGCCACCGACATGACGGCCGCCACCGCCGCCCGGATCGGCATGGACTTCGAGGACTTCAAGGCCGCCGCCGCCACCCAGATCCCGGTCCAGCGGGTCGGGACGCCGGAGGACGTCGCCCACGCCATCGCGTTCTTCGTCTCCGAGGGCGCCGGCTTCGTCTCCGGACAGGTGGTCTACGTCGCGGGCGGCCCCCTCGACTGAGGCACCGAACCTACACAGGGTTACCACGGGGTGGGAACCGGCGCGGCCGGTCTCCCGCCCCGTTCTTTTTGCCCGAACTTGGGGAAAAGCACACGAACCCCTTACGGACATTCGATCCGAAAACGTCTTTTGATCGTCCTGAAACGGACCTGCGGCGATCGGAGAACGGCTTTGCCGGGGAATTCCGAATGGAACCGGGAATCACGCTGCGTGGCTGGGTAGGGTCACCGCCGTGCCAGCGCCGAGTGAACCGCCGGACCGCCCGGAGCACCTGACCACCCCCCGCGCGCGCCCGCGCGCCCGCCCCGGCGGACCGGCCCGGCCGCCGCTCGGCCGCCGCCAGGCCGCGCTGCTGGGGCTGGCCGCGCTCGGCTACCTGCTGGTGGCCGCGGCCGTCCTGCTCGACACCTCGCTGGTCGACCTCGACTGGAAGATACGGCTGTACCGGCCCTACGAGCACTGGCCCGGCCTGCAGCCGCTGCTGGACAACTGGGTGGTGGCCGGTCAGCGCGGCCCCTCCGCGCTCGCCGCGTTCACCTGGCTCGGCTGGCGCGCCCGCCGGCTGGGCCGGATCCGGCCACTGCTGGTGATGGGCGCCGCCCTGCTGCTGCTCAACCTCACCGTCGGCGGGGTCAAGATCGTCACCGGCCGGCTCGGCCCGCACTACGCCCGGTACGTCGGCTCGCCCGAGCTCTTCTCCGGCGGCACCATCTTCCCCTCCGGCCACACCGCGAACGCCGTGGTCACCTGGGGCGTGCTGGCCTACCTCGCGGTGCGCTGGCGGCGCACCGGCGCCCTGCTCGCGGGCGCCACCGCCTGGTCGGTCGGCCTCACCACCGTCTACCTGGGCACCCACTGGGCCACCGACGTGCTGGCCGGCTGGGCCGCCGGGCTGCTCGTCCTGCTCTCGCTCCCGCTGCTGGAGCCCCTGGTGCTCGCCGCCGAACGCCGGCTCGCCCGGCACCGCGGAGCACGGCGCCGGGAGGCCGGGCACAGGGAGACCGGGCACGGAGGAGCCGGGCACCCGGGGGCCGGGCACCCGGGGTCACGGCGCCGGAGGGCTACCCCTCCCAGCTGCGCACCACCAGCCCGTCGCGCACCGCCAGGTTGAGCCGGCCCTCCCGGTGGTCCATGGTCATCGCCGCCCCCGGGGGCAGCACCCGCACCGAGGCCCAGCCGTGCCGGCGCGCCAGCTCCTCGGCCCGTTCGATCCGCAGCCCCGCGTAACCCTCCGCGTCCGTGTCCGTCATCGCCCCTCCCCGGCTCGCCCAGACGTACGCTGGAATCGTAGACCGGCCGAACCGTGGACCGGCCCCGCGGAACGGGCCGGAAGCACCGGAGGTGACCGCGGATGCCCGCCACCACCCCCCGGCGGTGGCGCAGCGGCTCCGAGCCCGCCACCGCCCGCAGCGACCTCAAGCTGCGCTACCTGCTGTCGCTGACCTTCACCCCGCTGTTCGCGCTGGCCACCGCCGCCTTCGCGTTCTGGGCCGCCAACGCCCCCGCGTTCGGCGCGCCGAGCCGGGGCACCCTCACCGGTTTCGCCGTGGCCTGCGGGATCCTCACCCTGTTCGCCGTCGTCGATCTCGTCGTCGTCGTCCGGCGGCGCCGGACCGAGCTCTGACGCGGTGTCTCCCGCGGGGTGGGAAGCCGGTCCCCGGCCTCCCACCCCGCGAACGCTCCGCGCGCCGCGCCCTCAGCGGTTGCTGACCGCCTGCTTCACCAGCGTCCGCCCGAAGTCCCACATCAGGCCGCTCCCCCGGTGGGCGTCCTCCATCACCTCGGTGAAGGCCGTCATGAAGCGGTCCACGTCCCGCTCGGTGATGATCAGCGGCGGGATCAGCTTGATCACCTCCAGGTGGTCCCCGGACACCTGCGTGAGGATCCGGTGGCGCTGGAGCAGCGGGACGACCACCATCTGGGCGAACAGGCCCTTGCGGGCCGCCTGGAGCGCGGTCCAGCCGGTCCGCAGCTTCAGCGACTTCGGCCGGCCGAACTCGATGCCGATCATCAGCCCGCGCCCGCGCACCTCGGCGAGCAGTTCGTAGCGGTCGACCAGTTCGGTCAGCCGCTCGCGGAAGTGGTCGCCCACCTTGCGGGCGTTCTCCACCACCCGCTCGTCCCGGATGACCTCCAGGGTCGCCAGGCCCGCCGCCATCGCCTGCGCGTTGGAGCCGAAGCTGGCCGAGTGCACCAGCACCCGGTCCATCGAGGAGTACACCTTCTCGAAGATCCAGCCCTTGCCGAGGGTCGCCCCGACCGGGACGTAGCCCCCGGACAGCGCCTTGGCCGCGCAGACCAGGTCCGGCAGCACGCCGTCCTCGTGCTGGTAGGCGAAGAAGTCGCCGGTGCGTCCGATGCCGGTCTGCACCTCGTCGCAGATCAGCAGGGCCTTGTGGTCGTGCAGCAGTTCCTGCGCGGCGCGCAGCCAGCCGGGCGGGGTCGCCTGCACGCCCTTGCCCTGGATCGGCTCGACGATCAGCGCGGCGACGTCGCCGCGCTTGAGCTCCTTGGCGAGGGCGGTGAGGTCGCCGAGCGGGATCGCGGTGTCCGGCAGCAGCGGGTCGAAGCCCTTGCGGAACCCGCTCTCGCCGTTCACCGAGAGCGAGCCGGTGGTGAGCCCGTGGAAGGCGTGGTCGGCGTAGAGGATCCGCTTGCGGCCGGTGGCGTACCGGGCGAACTTCAGCGCGGTCTCCACCGCCTCGGTGCCGCTGTTGCCGAAGAACACCCGGTCCAGCCCGGGCGCGTGGGAGAGCAGGCGCTCGGCGAGCAGGCCGGGCAGCGGCGAGCAGTCGAAGCGGACCAGGTCCGGCAGGTCGAGGTCCATCACCTGCTGGACGGCCGAGCGGACCACCGGGTGGTGGCGGCCGAGCGCGAAGATGCCGAAACCGGCCAGCATGTCGAGGTACTCGTTGCCCTCGGCGTCGTAGAAGTACTGCCCCCGGGCCCGTTCGTAGTACTTGTCGAAGCCGATGGTGTGCAGCATCCGGGTGAGCTGCGGGTTCAGGTAGCGGCTCTGCAGCTCGTACCGCTCGCCCTCGCGCTCGGCGAGCAGGGCGGCCAGGTCGAAGCGCGACCCGGCGCGCCCGGCGCCGTCGGGGCGGCCGGGTGCGCCGGAGCCGCCGGTCCCGTCGGACCGGTCGACGGGCGCGGGAGGGCCGGTGCGGTCAAGGCGGTCGGTGCTGTCGGGGTCAGCCGGCATGGTGCTGGTTCGCTCCTCGGTTCGGAAGTCCCCGGTCCGGTCGTCCCCGGTCCGGGAGCAGGTGCTTGGCGAAGGCGGCGGTCTGGGCGGCGACCCCGGTGCCGGTCAGCCCGGTCTCCTCCAGGATCTCGCCGCGCGCGGCGTGCCCGAGGAACTCCTGCGGCAGGCCCAGCACCCGCACCGGGACGTCCACGTCCGCGTCCCGCAGCGCCTGGGCGACGGCCGTGCCGACGCCGCCGACCCGGCCGTTGTCCTCGACGGTGACCACCAGCCGGTGCCCGGCGGCGAGGGCCGGCAGCGCGGGGTCGACCGGCTTGACCCAGCGCGGGTCGACGACGGTCGCGGTGAACCCCTCGGCGAGCAGCAGCCGGGCCGCGTCCAGCGCGGCGCCGGCCGTGCTGCCGACGGCGACCAGCAGGATCTCCGGCAGCTCCCCGGTGCGCAGCAGGACGTCCACGCCGCCGATCCGCTCGACAGCGGGCACGGCGGGGCCGACGGTGCCCTTGGGGAAGCGGACCACGGTCGGGGCGTCCTCGACCGCAACGGCCTCGCGCAGCTGGGCGCGCAGCTGCTCGGCGTCGCGCGGGGCGGCGAGCCGCAGGCCGGGGACGACCTGGAGGATCGACATGTCCCACATGCCGTTGTGCGAGGCGCCGTCGTTGCCGGTGACGCCGGAGCGGTCGAGCACGAAGGTGACGCCCAGCCTGTGCAGGGCGACGTCCATCAGCACCTGGTCGAAGGCGCGGTTGAGGAAGGTCGCGTAGACCGCCACCACGGGGTGCAGGCCGCCGGTGGCCAGGCCGGCCGCGCTGGCGACGGCGTGCTGCTCGGCGATGCCGACGTCGAAGGTCCGCCCGGGGTAGGCCTTGGCGAAGCCGGCCAGGCCGACCGGCTGGAGCATCGCCGCGGTGATGGCCACCACGTCCGGCCGCTCGGCGCCGAGGGCGAGCAGTTCCTCGCCGAACACCGAGGTCCAGGAGACGCCGTCGGCGGGCGAGATCGGCAGGCAGGTGTAGGGGTCGATCGGGTTGACGGCGTGGAAGCGGTCGGCCTCGTCCTGTTCGGCGGGCCGGTAGCCGCGGCCCTTGACGGTGAGGCAGTGCACGATGACCGGGCCGCCGAAGCCGCGGGCCTTGGTGAGCGCGGACTCCAGGGCGGTGAGGTCGTGGCCGTCGATCGGGCCGAGGTACTTGAGGCCGAGGTCCTCGAACATGCCCTGCGGGGCGAAGGCGTCCTTGAAGCCCTTCTTGGCGCCGTGCAGCGCGCCGAAGATCGGCTGGCCGACCACGGGGGTGCGCTGGAGGGCGTCCTTGCCCCAGGACAGGAAGCGTTCGTAGCCCTGGGTGGTGCGCAGCGCGGCGAGGTGGTTGGCCAGGCCGCCGATGGTGGGCGAGTAGGAGCGCTCGTTGTCGTTGACGACGATGACCAGCGGCCGGTCCTTGGCGGCGGCGATGTTGTTGAGCGCCTCCCAGGCGAGGCCGCCGGTGAGGGCGCCGTCGCCGATCACGGCCACCACCTGGTCGTCGCTGCCGCGCAGCTGGTTGGCCTTGGCCAGGCCGTCGGCGTAGGAGAGCGCGGTGGAGGCGTGGGAGTTCTCGACGAGGTCGTGTTCGGACTCGGCGCGCGAGGGGTAGCCGGACAGGCCGCCCCTGCTGCGCAGCCGGGAGAAGTCCTGGCGGCCGGTGAGCAGCTTGTGGACGTAGCTCTGGTGGCCGGTGTCCCAGACGATCCGGTCGCGCGGGGAGTCGAAGACCCGGTGCAGGGCGATGGTCAGTTCGACGACGCCGAGGTTGGGCCCGAGGTGGCCGCCGGTGCGGGTGACGGCGTCGATCAGGAAGTCGCGGATCTCGTCGGCGAGCCGGGGCAGCTCGGCGGCCGGGAGGGCCCTCAGGTCCGCCGGGCACGTGACGCTGGAGAGCAGTGACATGGCTTTCACCTCACGACTCGGAGCGGTGCGGTGGTGCCCCGCCGTGGCCGCGCCGCGCGGGGTGGTCCGGCCCGGGTCGGCGGCCCGGGGCGGACGGGGGCGGGCGGCGGGGTGCGCCGCCCGCCGGCGGGTGCGTCAGCGGCTCCGGCTGGAGCCGACGGTCTCGGTGATCGCCCGCAGGGACTCCTTGAGGGAGCCCATGGTGGCGAGGACGGCGGTCGGCTCGTAGCCGCAGTGCGCCATGCAGTTGGCGCAGCGGGCGTCCTTGCCGCGTCCGTACTTGTCCCAGTCGGTCTTCTCGATCAGCTCGCGGTAGGTCGGCACGTAGCCGTCGGCCATCAGGTAGCAGGGCCGCTGCCAGCCGAACAGCGAGTAGTTGGGGATGCCCCAGGCGGTGCACTCGAAGTCGACCCGGCCCTCCAGGAAGTCCAGGAAGAGCGGGCTGTGGTTGAGCCGCCAGCGCCGCCGGTTGCCGCCGGCGAAGGTCTTGCGGAACAGCTCGCGGGTCTGGTCGACGCCGAGGAAGTGCTCCTGGTCGGGCGCCTTCTCGTAGGCGAACGCCGGGGAGATCATCATCTCGTCGACCTTGAGGTCGTCGTTGAGGTAGTCGAGCACGTCGATGATGGTCTGCGGGGTGTCGGTGTTGAAGAAGGTGGAGTTGGTGGTCACCCGGAAGCCGCGCCGCTTGGCCTCCTTGATCGCCTCCACCGCCTCGTCGAAGGTGCCCTCCTTGGCCACCGACGCGTCGTGGCGCTCGCGCAGGCCGTCGATGTGCACGGTGAAGGTGAAGTACGGCGAGGGCTTGAACTTGTCCAGCTTCTTGCGCAGCAGCAGCGCGTTGGTGCAGAGGAACACGTACTTGCGGCGCTCGACCAGCTGCCGGACGATCTCGTCGATCTGCGGATGCATCAGCGGCTCGCCGCCGGCGATCGAGACCATCGGGGCGCCCGACTCCAGGACCGCGCCGACCGCCTGGGCGACCGGCATCCGCTGCTTCAGCACGCCCGCCGGGTGCTGGATCTTGCCGCACCCCTCGCAGGCCAGGTTGCAGGCGAAGAGCGGTTCCAGTTCGACGATCAGCGGGAATTTGTCGCGTCGCTTCAGCTTCTGCTGCATGAGGTAGGTGCCGACCCGCACGGTCTGGCGCAACGGCATGGCCATGGCTAGCTCGCCTCCTGGGGGAGCGTCGAGGATGTGGGGTGGTTGAGGGCGGCGGGCGCGGGGCGGCCGCGCGGCCGGTCGTTCCGCAGGTGCCAGTCGACCAGGGCGGGCACCGTGGAGCGCAGCGTCCGCCAGGCGCGGACGCCGGCCGGCAGGGTGCCCGGGCGCAGCAGCTCGCGTTCGGGCGTGTCGACCACGACCCGCAGGACGGCCGCGGGCAGGCCCGGGCGCAGCTCGTGCAGGGCCGCCAGCACGGCGGCGGCCTCCATGTCGACGGCGAGCGCGCCCTGGACGTGCAGGGCGCGCCGTTCCAGGCCGCGCACCACGTGGTCGGCGGTGTGGTGCACGCCGGTGTGCGCGGTCAGGCCGCGCACGGTGAGGGCCCGGGTGAGCGCCGGGCCGGAGTCGACGGCGAAGTGGTTGCCCTCGGCATCGCGCACGCCGTCGGCAACGATCACGTCACCGGGCGTTATTCCCGGCGCGACGGCGGCGCCGAAGCCGGCCACCACGACGGCGCCGTAGCCGCCCGGGGCGGCGGTGAGCAGCCTCCTGACGGCGAGTGAGGCGCGCCGCCGGCCGACGCCGGTGCGCACCACGACGGGCGGGCCGCCCGACCCGCCGCGCCAGTCCCCTCCGCGCAGGGCCCACACCTCGGGGCCGAGCGCGCAGAGGACCAGCAGCGGGGAAGCGTTCACCGGGACGCCCCGATCGCCGCGCCGCCGGCCGGGCGTCCGGTCGCGGGGCTGCCGTGCAGGTAGCGGCCGAGCGCGGTGACCGGGAACACCAGCCGGTACAGGTGGTAGTTGATGGAGAAGTCCCAGGGGAACCCGGTGCCGGTGAACTGGGGTTCGTCCCAGGTGCCCTCGGGCAGCTGGGTGCGCACCAGCCAGTCCACGCCGCGCTCCACCGCCGGGTTGGCCCGGCCGTCGGGGCCCTCGCCGGCCGCGAGCAGCGCCATCAGCGCCCAGGCAGTCTGCGAGGGGGTGGAGTCGCCGCGCCCGGCCCAGCGTGCCGGGTCGTCGTAGGAGCGCATGTCCTCGCCCCAGCCGCCGTCGGCGTTCTGCCGGTCCTCCAGCCAGCGCACCGCCCGGCGCACCGCGGGGTGCTCCGCCGGGACGCCGGCCGCGACCAGGGCGGGCAGCACCGAGCCGGTGCCGTAGATGTAGTTGGTGCCCCAGCGGCCGAACCAGGAGCCGTCCGCCTCCTGGTTGCGCAGCAGCCACTCGACGCCGCGCCGGGTGCGCGGGTCGTGCGCCCGGCCGACCTCGGCGAGCATCTCCACGACGTGCGCGGTGACGTCCGCGGACGGCGGGTCGACGACCTCGCCGAAGTCGCAGAACGGCAGCTTGTTCGGCAGGGTGCTGGTGTTGTCGACGTCGAAGGCGCCCCAGGCGCCGTTCTTGGACTGCATGCCGAGGTTCCACCGCACCGCGCGGTCGACGGATCCGGCTACCTTGGCCGGGTCCGGGTGGGCGACGCGGCGCAGCGCGAGCACCACCTCGGCGGTGTCGTCGATGTCCGGGTAGGTGTCGTTCTCGAACTCGAACGCCCAGCCGCCGGGGGCGAGCGAGGGGCGCTTGACGGACCAGTCGCCGCGCTTGGTGATCTCCTCGCCGAGCATCCAGTCGACGGCGGAGACCAGCGCCGGGTGGTCGGCCGGCAGGCCGGCGTCGACCAGGGCGATGGTGGCCAGGCACGTGTCCCAGACCGGGGACTGGCAGGCCTCCAGCCAGCGCCGGCCGTCGGGGGTGTGCACGGTGAAGCGGTCGAAGGAGGCGAGCCCGGCGCGCATCACGGGGTGGTCGAGCTCGTAGCCCTCCAGGTGCAGGGCGATCAGGGAGTAGACGGCGGGCGGCTGGATCCCGCCCCAGCAGCCGTCGGCCTCCTGGCGCTCGACGATCCAGCGGCAGGCCTGGGAGAGCGCGAGCCGGCGCAGCGGGCGCAGGGCGCGCCGGTGGTAGGCGTGCAGGACCTTGTCGAGGCGTTCGAACAGGCCGTCCCAGCTGGTGGCCGGGGCGAGCGGCCGGGTGGGGTACGGGTCGTCCGGGTCGGTGTGCAGCTCGGTGAGCGGGAAGGGGGCCGGACGCACCGGGCGGTGCGCGGAGACGATGGTCAGCGGGACGATGGTCTGGCGGGCCCAGCAGCCGAAGGCGTAGATGTTCAGCGGGAGCCACTTCGGCAGGAACATGATCTCCGGCGGCATCTCCGGCAGCCGGTCCCAGGGCCACCAGCCGAAGAGCGCCAGCCAGATCCGGGTGAACACCCGGGAGGCGGCGATGCCGCCGGCGGAGCGGATCCAGCGGGCGGCGGCCAGCATGTGCGGGGCGTTCGGGTCGTCGCCCGCGAGCTTCAGGGCGACGTAGGCCTCGACGGTGGTGGAGAGCTCCGCCGGGCCGCCGTGGAAGGTGGACCAGGTGCCGTCCTCGCGCTGCTGGGAGCGGATCCACTCGGCGGTGGCCTTGGTCTGTTCCTCGGTGCGGATCCCGAGGAACTGCCGGAGCAGTAAGTCCTCGGCGTCCATGGTGACGTTGGTTTCGAGGTCGCCCTTCCACCACCCTTCGGAGCTCTGCAGGGAGAGCAGGTGCGTGGTGGCGCGGCTCAGCGCCTCCTCGGCGGAGGCGGCCCCGTCCTGCTGCTCGGTCCGGCCGGCCGGGGCGTCCGGGGCGGATCCTTCGGGCTGCCACCGCCCGGCGCTCAGCAGCGCCGGGGGGAGGCCTCCCACCGCGACCGGCTCGGAATCGTACTCAGGGTCGAGCCGGCCGTCCGCGGTTGCTGTCAACGTAACGTCACCTCTCTCGTACCACCACGAATTCGGCGAGTGCGACGAAGTGCTGGCGCACCCCGTCGGGCATGGGCACCTCGTCCAGGGCGGCGAGGGCAGTCGTGTGCTGGCGGCGGGCTTCCTCCTGGGTCCAGGCGCGGCCGCCGGCCTTCTCGATCAGCAGGGCGCGGGCGGCCAGCTCGGTCTCGCTCTCCTCGCCGCGCCCCTTGGGGTCGGCGAGCTGTTCGGCCAGTTCGCGGGAGGCCTGGCCGCCCTCGGCGAGGGCGGCGGCGACCGGAAGGGACTTCTTGCGCTGGCGCAGGTCGCCCCAGTGCGGCTTGCCGGTGACCTCGGTGGCGCCCCAGATGCCGAGCAGGTCGTCGACGGCCTGGAAGGCCAGGCCGAGGTGCTCGCCGAAGCGCTGGAGGGAGTCGGAGGCCCGGTCGTCGGCGCCGGCCAGGACGGCGCCCAGCGCGGAGGCGGCGGAGAGCAGGGCGGCGGTCTTGCCGCCCTCCATCTCCAGGCACTCGGCGACGGTGACGGTGTCCCGCTGCTCGAAGGCGACGTCCATCGCCTGCCCGTCGATCAGCCGGCGGCTGGCGGTGGTGAGCAGGCGCACGGCCCGCGCGGCGTCGGTGGCGCTCGCGCCGCCCGTGGAGGCGGCGTCGAGCAGCACCTCCGTACCGAGCGTCGCCAGCGCGTCACCGACCAGGATCGCCTGGGCCGGACCGAAGACCGTCCAGGCGGTGGCCCGGTGGCGCCGGGTCTCGTCACCGTCCATCAGATCATCATGGAGCAGGGAGAAGTTGTGCACCAGTTCAACAGCGACCCCGCCGGGCACGCCCGCCTCCGCCGGCGCTCCGGCGGCCTGGGCCGACAGCAGCGCCAGGGCCGGCCGGACGGCCTTGCCGCCGTCCCCGGCGACCGGTGTGCCGTCCCGGTCGATCCAGCCGAAGTGGTACGCCGCGACGGTGTCCATGGGTGCCGCCAGACGGGCGACGGCGGCCCTCAGCGGCGGGGTACAGAGCGCGCGGGTGCGGTTGAGCAGCTCCGGCACCGAGACCGGTTCGGCATGCGCCGTACCTCCGACGGCCCTGCCGATGCGTGACTCCACGTACGTTCCCTCTCCCTGGTGGTGCCTGGCCGCGTGGGACGGCCGGACGCTGGCGGTGGTGGTGCGGCCGGTGCGGCCGCGGCCGGCGAGGACGCTCCCGCCGCCGGGACCGAACGGGTGAACGCCGGCTCTCGCGGGCTCGCCGCGGTCCCCGGCGAGCGGGGCGCCGGTCACCGCGGCCACCTCCCGTCGCCGCGGTCCGACGGCCGGGGCCGGCCGTCGGCGGCGAGCACCGCGTCGGCCGCGGCGTGACCGCTGCGCACGGCCCCCTCCATCGTGGCGGGCCAGCCGGTCGCCGTCCACGCGCCGGCCAGCACCAGGCCGGGGACGTCGGTGCGCGGGCCGGGCCGCAGCGCGGCCGTGCCCGGGGCCGGGTCGAATGTGGCGGTGCGCTCCCTGGTGACGAAGAAGTCCAGCACCTCGGCCCCGCCCGCGGCGGGCAGCAGCCGGGCCAGCTCCGGCAGGTAGCGGCGGCGCAGCTCGGCCACCGGCAGGTCGATCTCGTCCTGCACGGCGGACTGCGACAGCGCCAGGTACTGGGCGCCGGGGTGGGCCGCGCCGAGCGCGGTGCCGGCCAGGCCGGAGTGCGCGGTGCGGTCGAAGACCCACTGGACGGGCGAGCCGAGCGCGGCGAAGAACGGCTTGCGCAGCACCCGCCGGTCGTAGATCACGTGGACGTTGAGGATCGGCGCGGTGCCGAAGCCGGCCAGCCGCTCCTGGTCCGCGATCGCGTCCGGCGGCAGCAGCGCCGCCGCGGTGTCCTGGGCGCCGGCCAGCACCACGGTGTCGGCGGCGAGCGGCTCGTCGACGCCCTCCAGCCGGACGGCGTGCTGCGGGACGGCCGGCTTGAGCTCGCTCACCCGGGCGCGCAGCAGCACCTTCACGCCCGCGCGTTCCAGCTCGGCGAGCGCCCGGTCGTGGTGGATCACGCCGAGCGGGACGGTGGCCGCGCCGATGTCGGAGGCCCCGGGGTCGGAGAGGAGCCCGGTCTTGAACACCATGGCGGCGAGCGCCAGCGACACCTGGTCGGCCCGGGCGTTCAGGGTGGCCACGCCGACGAGGTCCCACAGCGCGGCGAGGGTGCGCTCGTTCTGGCCCTGGCGGCGCAGCCAGTCGCCGAAGGAGAGCGCGTCCAGCGCCGGGTCGGCGAGGTCGAGCCGTTGCAGCGCGAGGGCGCCGCGGACCACCCGGGCCCGGTCGGCCGGGCCCAGGTGCGGGTAGCGGGCCAGGCTGCCGGCCAGGTGCAGCGGCACCGGCAGGGCGGCGCGCCCCAGCCGGCCGAGGGTGCGCACCGGCGCGCCGACGGGCCCGGAGACGCCCAGCACGGGCACCTCCAGGCGGTCCTGGAGGTGCACCAGCCGGTTGGCCCCGAGCCGCTCCAGCAGGCCGCGATAGGCGGTGCAGCAGCGCAGGTAGACGTGCTGGCCGTTGTCGACGGTCAGCTCGCCGCGCTGGAAGGAGAAGGCCAGGCCGCCCAGCCGGGGGCGGCCCTCGGCGAGGGTCACCCGGTGGCCGGCCTCGGCCAGCCGCAGTGCGGCGGTGATGCCCGCGAGGCCACCGCCGACCACGACGGCGGCCGGGCGCGCGGCGTCGGCTCGCCCGGTCATCGGCTCTCCCCCTCGCGTCCCGCGCCCGGTCCGGTCGTGGCCGGAGCGCCCGTGGTCAATGCGGCCGGACCCGGGACCAGTGCGGTCGGGTCCGGCACAGCCGTCAACAGGGCTCTACCCAGAAGTGATTCCCCGCTGACACAGCGTGACAGAACTGTGGTAAGAATCAAGAACGCCCCCCGGCGAGCCCGGAAAGCGCCACGTACGCCTTCTCCCAGCCCGGCAGCGACACCCGGCCGCGCAGCACCGACTCCGGGTCGGCGGCGATCCGGCCGAGCAGCCGGTGGTAGATGCCCGCCATCGCGGCGGTGCAGGCCCGGCTGCGGCGGTCCAGCATCGGCAGCAGCCGCAGGCCCTCCTCGAAGGCCGCCTGGGCGCGGGCCGCCTCGAAGGCGATCAGGCCGGTGAAGTCGGCGCCGACCGGCGGCCGGGGCCGGGCGAAGCCCTCCTGGCAGCCGAACCGGACGAGGTCCTCGGTCGGCAGGTAGGTGCGGCCGTTCAGGGCGTCCTCGCGCAGGTCGCGCAGGATGTTGGTGAGCTGGAGCGCCAGGCCGAGGGTGTCGGCGTAGCGCGCGCCGCGCTCGGGGTCGTCGCAGCCGTACACGCCGAGCGACAGCCGCCCGATCGCCCCGGCCACGCACCGGCAGTAGACCTTGAGCTCCTCGTACGTCTGGTACTCGGCGCCCTTGAGGTCCATCTCGACCCCGTCGATCAGCTCGTCGAAGCCGCCGAGCGGGATCGGGAAGCGCCGGGCCGCGTCCGCCAGCGCGACCTTGACGGGGTCGGTGTCGTCCTCCGCGACGGAGCCGGCCCGGATCTCGTCCAGCAGCTCGCGGGTGCGCAGCAGGGCCTCGGCCTTGCGGTCGTCCGGGAGGTCGCCGTCGCCGATGTCGTCCACCCGGCGGGCGAGCGCGTACAGGGCCGACATGGCCAGCCGCTTCGGCTCCGGCAGCAGCCGGATGCCGTAGCTGAAGTTGCGGGCCTGCAGCCCGGTCACTGCCTCGCAGTACCGGTACGCCGCCATGACCGGCGCCGACGCCAGTGGTGATGCCGCCACTCGGGCGTTCACCTTCCCTTCGCGAAGATGGCCGCCGCCCTCGCTGCGAGGCGGCGCTTGTCCGGCTTCGCCTGCTGGGCGAGCACGTCGTACCCGGCGTCCTCGACGGCCGCCAGGGCCGCGTAACCACCTGCGGTGAATCCCGCCAGGAGCAGTCGAAGCCTCCCCCGAACCGTACCTACCAATGGCGCACCGCGGTCGAGCAGGGTGCGGGCACGGTCCGTCTGGAAGGCGATCAGGCGGCGCACGGCGGGACCGGCGCTCGGCGCGGCGAGGTCGTCCTCGGTGACGCCGAACCGCCGGAGGTCCTCGGCGGGCAGGTAGATCCGGCCCCGGGCGAGGTCCTCGGCGACGTCCTGGAGGTGCTCGACGATCTGCAGGGCGGTGCAGACGGCGTCGGACATCGCGATCCGCTCGGGGGTGGAGACGCCGGCGATGGCCAGCACCAGGCGGCCGACCGGGTCGGCGGAGAGCGTGCAGTAGCCGCGGAGGTCCTCGTAGGTGGCGTAGCGGTCGGTGGTCTGGTCGACCCGGTTGGCCCGGATCAGCCGGCGGAACGGCTCGGGGGTGAGGCCGTGGCGGTCGACCAGCGGGACCAGCGGGCGCAGCAGCGGGTGGCGGGGGGCCTCGGCCCCGGCGGGGGCGAGGGCGGTCTCGAAGACCCGGTCGAGGTCGCGCTCCAGGCCGTCCAGCAGGGCGAGCCGGAAAGCCGTCTCCTCGGGGCCGGGCCGGAGCGCCCCGGCGGAAGCGGTCCCGTCCGCGGGGGCGGCCGCGGGGGCCGGGGGCGGGGCGGGCACGCCGAGCAGTGCGGCGGTGCCGGCCGGGTCGGCGAGGTCGCCGTCCCCCGCGTCGTCGACCAGCCGGGCGAAGCCGTAGACCGTCATGAGGTCGTCGCGCCACGCGGCGGGCAGGAAGAACGGGGCGACCGGGAAGTTCTCCGCGTCCGCCTTGGCGAGGGTCGCCGCTCCCGCGGGACCTTCCACCGGACGACCGCCTCCGGGCGGGGACTCACTGTTGGGCTGGGCCGAAGCCGACACTGCTGTCACTCCCCCGTTCTACACCGCTCCGGTGACGGGCCCGAGTCGGACACGCGTCCGATCACGGGAGTCACGTCCGGCACACCACCCCCGCGCTTACAGCCTGACACCAACGACCGCGCCGGAGAAGGGCGCCTCACCCGGCGCACGGGGCGCTCACCCGGGCGGCGGCGGGCCACCCGGGGCACGACGGGGCGGGCCGGGGGCGCACGAACGACGGCGGGGCCGGTCCCGGACGTCCTCCGGTCACCGGCCCCGCCGCGCGGTCCCTGGTGGTGCGGCGCGCGGCTACGGCCGCTCGCCGCGCTCGTAGCGGCGGACGACCTCCTCGGTCGGCCCGTCCATGACGAGCTCGCCGGCCTCGATCCAGATGGTCCGCTCGCAGGTCTCGCGGATCGACGCGTTGTCGTGGCTGACCAGGAAGACCGTACCGGCCTCCTCGCGCAGCTCCGTGATCCGCTTCTTGCTGCGCTTCTGGAAGGCCTGGTCGCCGGTGGCGAGCGCCTCGTCGATGAGCAGCACGTCGTGGGTCTTGGCCGCCGCGATCGCGAAGCGCAGGCGGGCGCCCATGCCGGAGGAGTAGGTGCGCATCGGCAGCGAGATGAAGTCGCCCTTCTCGTTGATGCCCGAGAAGTCGACGATGTCCTGGTAGCGGCGCCGCACGTCGGCCGGCGACATGCCCATGGCGAGGCAGCCGAGGACGACGTTGCGCTCACCGGTCAGCTCGTTCATCAGCGCGGCGTTGACGCCGAGCAGCGAGGGCTGGCCGTTGGTGTAGATGCCGCCCTTCTCGGTCGGCAGCAGGCCGGCGATGGCCGCCAGCATGGTGGACTTGCCGGAGCCGTTGGAGCCGATCAGGCCGATCGCCTCGCCCTTGTAGGCGGTGAAGCTGACGCCCTTCACCGCGTGCACCTCGCGCACGCCGGCCCCGCGCTTGCGGCTGATGATCCGGCTGAGCGCCGAGGTGGCGCTGCCCTTGCCGGAGCCGGCGCCGTGCACCCGGTAGACGATGTGCACGTCGTCGACGACCACGGTGGGCTCGCGGGCCACGTCCGCGTCGAACACCTTGCGACGCGGGGCGGCGTCCTTCAGGTCCTTGGTCAGATCGGTCCCTCGCACGTCGGTGTCAGCCACGGCCGTACTCCTCCTCAGCCTTCCAGAAGAAGACGTATCCGATGACCAGCATGCCCACACCCCAGGCGATCGCGTACTTCCACTGGTGCGGCGGGAACTCCAGGAACTGGGGTTGGTGCTTGTTGTAGATGACGGGCGCGAGCGCGTGGCGGACCAGGTCGATGTAGACCGAGGCCGGGTTGAGCTCCATCACCTTCTGCCAGAACGGCGACCAGTCCTTGATCTTGTCGGTGATGCTGTACATGACGCCGGACAGGAACAGCCAGGCGCGCATCGCGAACGGGATCAGCTGGGAGATGTCGCTGGTCTTGGCGCCGATCCGGGCGAAGATCAGGGCGACACCGGTGTTGAACATCGACTGCAGTACCAGCGCGGGGACCACCAGGATCCACGTCCGGCCGGGCTCGACCCCGTTCAGCAGCACCACGGCGAACAGCACGACCATCGAGATCAGCAGCTGCTGGAGCTGGATCACGGTGAACGCGATCGGCAGCGAGGCGCGCGGGAAGTGCAGCGCCCGGATCAGCCCGAGGTTGTCCGCGATCGCCCGGGTGCCGGACTGCACGGCGTTCTGGGTGAACTGGAAGATGAAGACGCCGATGCAGAGCCAGGCGACGTAGTACGGGTTGTCGTCCTTGTTGCTCAGGATCTCGCCGAAGACCAGGTAGAACACCGCGCAGTTCAGCAGCGGCGTCACGACCTGCCAGATCTGGCCGAGCTTGGCGTCGGTGTACTGGGCCACCAGGCGCGCCGTGGCGAAGGCCCAGATGAAGTGGCGGCGGGCCCAGAGCTGCTTGCTGTAGGCGAACAGGCCGGGCCGTCTGCCGCTGACCGTCAGGCCGTACTTGTCCGCAAGCTGCTTGGGGGTCAGGCCCGCGTCCGCCCCCCTCGGGGCTGAGAGGCTGACGGGTTCACTCACTGTCGACACATTCGTCCTTCGCGCGGGATCGTCGGGCGGGCCGGTCGGCGGGGGTCCGCCGGCCTTGCGCCGAGGGGGATCCACTCGGATATCGGGGGGAGTGCGGCCGGTGTGTGGCCACCGGCCGTGGCGACCGTCCTACCGTACGGTCGCCGGGCGGATCAGATGACCGGCGGCCGGCCCAGCCGGGTCAGGCGCCACACGGTACGCCATCGCATGGGCCGCCGCGCACCGCAGGGTTCGCGCCAGCCCGCCTTGAACCCGCCCAGCCAGGCCTTCAGCGCCTCCGGGGAGGGGCGGCGGGCCAGCGTCAGCAGGAACCAGGTTCCCAGGTATAGAGGCACCAACAGGGCCGGAAGGTTCCGCCTCGCGAGCCAAACCCTGTTCCGGGCCACGTTGTGGAAGTAGGTGGCGTGCCGGGCGGGCGAGGTGGTGGGGTGGTGGAGCACCACGTCGGCCCGGTAGTCGATGGCCCAGCCGGCGTCCAGCGCGCGCCAGGCGAGGTCGGTCTCCTCGTGCGCGTAGAAGAACTCGGCGGGCAGCTGCCCGGCGTTCTCGAACACGGCGCAGCGCACCGCGCTCGCGCCGCCCAGGAAGGTCGTCACCCGGGAGGAGCGCAGCGGGTCGCTGGCGCGCAGCCGGGGCACGTGGCGGCGCTGGGTGACGCCGGTGTCGGGGTCGGCGATCCGGAAGCTCACGATGCCGAGCTCCGGGTCGCCGGCGAAGGCCTCGCGCAGCAGCCGGGCCGCGTCGGTGCCGGGCAGCCGGCCGTCGTCGTCCAGGAACAGCACCGCGTCGACGTCCCGGCCGTTGTGGCCGAACAGCTCGATGCCGGCGTTGCGCCCGCCCGGGATGCCGAGGTTCTCGGGCAGCTCGACGGTGCGCACGCCCTCCGGGAGCGGGGGCATCGGGACGCCCTGGGCGACCACGGCCAGCTCGACCGGCGGGCCCTGCTGGGCGCGGACCGACTCGATCAGCGCGGTCAGCTCGGCCGGGCGGTTGCCCATGGTGATGATCACAGCGCCGAGCCGGAAGGCGTCGGCGCCGGCGGCGCTGGTCGGCACGGTGCTCCCCGTCGTCCCGGTCCCCTCCACGGCGCTCCCGTTCACGGTGCTCCCCTCCACGGCGCTCCCCTCCACGGCGCTGCCCTCCACGGCGCTCCCCTCCACGCGGCTCACCGGAGCCTGCTCGACAGGACGATGCTCAGCAGGTGCAGCACGGTCTGCAGCATGGCGATCGCGGCCAGCACGACCACCGCGATCCGGGTGAAGAACAGGCCGCCGTGGACGAGGTCGGCGACGCCCGCCGCCAGGATGAACAGCGAGGCCTCGACCGCGCCGACCAGCCGGTGGAACTTGAGGAGCGAGGCCGCCCGGCGGGCCCTGGCGACACCGGCCGAGCGCGGCACCGAGGCGCTGTCCTCGACCGCCGTCATGCCGCTGCGGGCGCGGGCGACGTCGACCAGGTCGGTCTCCGACTTGATCAGGATCGCGCCGAGCGCGGCCAGGGTGCCGAGGAACGCCCACTCCCAGTGCGCGGCGCTCCCCTCGCGGTGCAGCAGGTCGGTGGCGCGCAGGCCGAGGCCGGTCAGCAGGGCCGCCTCGGACATGTAGTGGCCGACCCGGTCCAGGTAGACGCCGGTCAGCGAGGTCTGCCGGCGCCAGCGCGCCACCTCGCCGTCCACGCAGTCCAGCAGCAGGTACACCTGGATGAGCAGGGCCGCCAGCACGGCGCCCGCGATCCCCGGGACGACCAGCGCGGCGCCGGCCAGGATGCCGGTCAGCATCATCAGGTACGTCAGGCCGTTGGGCGTGATCGCCGTCACGGTGGACAGCACCCGGGTGATCCGCAGCGAGATCTTCCGCATGTAGAGCCGGCCGGCCCAGTGCTCGGCGCTCCGGCGCTGGAGCATGCCCTCCGGGTGGATCACCGCGCGCAGCTCCTCGATCGAGGGCCGGCGGATCAGGTCGACCGGCGGCGGAGCGGCCTCCGCGGCGGAGCGGTCAGCTGTTGACGGCTTGGACATAGTCGGCGTACGCGTCCCTGATTGCGGAAGGGGAGAGGTCGAGGTGCTCAAGGATGGTGAAGCGGCCCGGCCGGGTGTTCGGAGCGTAGTGCACCGCCTCGGTGAACTCCGCCTCGGTGAAGCCGATCTGAGCGGCGGTCACCGGCAGCCCGTGGTGCGCCAGACGCTCCACGATCAGGCCGGTCAGCTCGCGCTCGCCCCGCAGGAAGCTGGCGAAGGCGGCCCCGAGGCCGACCTGCTCGCCGTGCTGGGCGGACCGCTTGGGATACAGCACGTCCAGGGCATGCGAGATCTCGTGGCAGGCGCCCGACGAGGGCCGGGTGCTGCCCGCGATGTTCATCGCGATGCCGGACAGTACCAGTGCCTCCGCGAGGGCCGTGAGGAAGCCCTGGTCCTGGAGGTTGCCCGGGTGGCGCAGCAGGTTCTCGCCGGCCGAGCGGGCCATCGCGACGGCCAGGCCGTCCACCGGCTCGCCGGTCTCGGCGTGCGACAGCTCCCAGTCGGCGCAGGCCGAGATGTTGGAGACGATGTCGCCGATGCCGGCCGCGACGAAGCGCGGCGGGGCGCCGAGGATCACGTCCAGGTCGATCACGATGCCGATCGGGCTGGGCACCCCGTAGGAGCCGCGGCCGCCGACGTTGTCGAGGGTGGAGACGGGCGAGCAGATGCCGTCGTGGGCCAGGTTCGTCGGCACGGAGACCAGCGGCAGGCCGATCCGCGCGGCGGCGTACTTGGCCACGTCGATGATCTTGCCGCCGCCCAGGGCGACGACGGTGTCGTAGTGGCCGCCGTGCACGCCGCCGCGGATCTCGTCCGCCAGCCGGACGGCGCTGTCGAGGCTGCCGTCCTCGACGCTGTACCAGTCGGCGCCGGGCAGCGCCGGCTCCAGGCGGGTGCGCAGCAGCGAGCCCGAGCCGTTGCTGATCGCCACCGCGATCCGGCCGGAGGCGGACAGCCGCTGGTCGGCGAGGATGCCGCCGAGCGCGTCCAGCGCGCCCGGGCGGATCTCCACGAAGACCGGCGACGGGACCAGCCTGGTCAGTACTGGCACGCGATCTCCCGCGCCTTCGCCAGGTCGTCGTGGTTGTCGACCTCGACCCAGGAGACCTCGCCGATCGGCTGGACGTCGATCCGCAGGCCGCGGTCGACCATCTCCTGGTAGCCGTCCTCGTAGTACAGCTGGGGGTCGCGCTCGTAGGTGGCGCGCAGCGCGTCGGCGAGGTCGGCGGCGGCGGAGGGGTTGATCACGGTGACGCCGATGTACTCGCCGGTGGCCTCGGAGGGGTCCATCAGCTTGGTGATGCGGCGCATGCCGGCGGTGGGGTGGACGACCACCTTCATCTCCTCGTCGGCGAGGCGCTTCACCGTGTCGAGGGCGAGCAGGATGCCGGGCTCGCGGCCCTCGGCGGCCAGCCGGGCGTTGCCCTCCAGCATGGTGCGCTGGACCGAGACCGGGTGGACGGTGTCGCCGTTGGCGAGCAGCAGGCCCTCGGTGAAGAGGTCACGGGCGCACCAGAGGGAGTAGGCGTTGTTCCACTCCTCGGCCTTGTCGTTCTCGACCAGGGTCAGCTTCACGCCGTACGTGCGCTCCAGGGCGTCCTTGCGCTCCTCGACCGCCTCCTTGCGGTAGCCGACGACGATCGCGGCCTCGCGCAGGCCGACCTCGGCGAAGTTGCCGAGGGTGAGGTCCAGGACGGTCCGCTCCCCGTCGACCGGCACCAGTGCCTTGGGCAGGGTGTCGGTGTACGGGCGCAGTCGGCGGCCGGCGCCGGCTGCCAGAACGAGGCCGATCATGCGGGGTCTCCTGATCCGTCGTGCGGTGCGCGGCCGCGCGCGGCTACCGGGAGTCTCCGGGTGACCGGCGATGGCGCGCCGGGGCCGCCGAGATGCGGCCGCGGTGTCCTATGTGATGGTAGGCGACCACGGCGACCAGCCCGAACGCGGCCGGAGCGTCGAACACAGATCGAACACATCTCGAACAGACCTGCGAGCGCGGCGCCCGTCCCCGGCCACCGGACGCCGCCATCGCGCCGGGTTGTGCGTGGGACCTCTGCGCGGTGCCACCCGTACGGCAGACTGGGGCGCGACGCCACCGGTGCGAGCCGTGGTTGCTCCCCGTGCTCCCGAAGTGCTCCCGAAGCTGCCGAAAGAGGCCTCATGCCCCAGAGCCTGCCGACCGACCGCCCGACCCACCTCGACCCGCAGGCCGGTCCCGGCACCGACGCCGGTCCGGACGCCGGTGCGGACGCCGGGCTCGACAACGCGCTCGACACCGGTGTGGACACCGGCCTCGACGTCGAGACCGACGTGGACACCGCCGCGCGGTCCGCCGGCGCGCCGCAGGAGATCCTGCTGGAGCTGGTGGACGACGAGGGCGTCACCATCGGCACCGGCGAGAAGCTCTGGGCCCACCAGCAGCCCGGCCGGCTGCACCGGGCGTTCTCGGTGTTCCTCTTCGACCGGCAGGGCCGGATGCTGCTGCAGCGCCGGGCGCTCGGCAAGTACCACTCCCCCGGCGTCTGGTCGAACACCGCCTGCGGCCACCCCTACCCCGACGAACAGCCGTTCGTGGCCGCCGCCCGGCGCACCGCCGAGGAGCTGGGCGTCGCCCCGGCGCTGCTCTGCGAGGCGGGCACGGTCCGCTACGACCTGCCGGACGAGGCGTCCGGGCTGATCGAGCGGGAGTGGAACCACCTGTTCGTGGGCCTGGTCACCGGGCCGGTGCGGCCGGCCCCGGAGGAGGTGGACGACTACGCCTTCGTGACCGCCGAGGAGCTGCGCGCGCTGCAGGCGGAGCGGCCGTTCTCGGTGTGGTTCCGGACCGTCTTCGAGGCCGCCCTGCCGGGGATCCGCGAGATCGCCGGGAACACCTGGTAGGTCCGGCCGGGCGCCTCGCCCCCCGGTCAGGCGCGGTCCCCCCGGGGGAGCGGCAGCGAGGCCCAGATCACCTTGCCGCCCTCCCCCGCCTTCTCCACGTCACAGACCCCGCCGGCCTGCAGCGTGACGCTCTTCACCAGCAGCAGCCCGCGCCCGCCGGTCCGCCCGGCGTCGGCCGCCAGCGCCTTCGGCCGGTACGGGTCGCCGTCCTGGACGGCGACCCGTACCCAGCCGCCGCGCACCGCCAGCTCGGTGGTCACCTCCGGCGACAGCTCGGCGGCGTGCGTCACCGCGTTGCCGACCAGCTCGGAGACGATCAGCAGCAGGTCGTCCACCAGCTCCTGGTAGCGGATCTCCGCCAGCCCCTGGGCCAGCAGCCGGTCGCGCACCGCGTGCCGGGTGCGCGGCACCGACGCCTCCTCGGCCGGCACGGTGAACCGCCACACCCCCTCGACGGGCCCGCCGCACGCCGCCGCCTCGTCCTCGCTGATCCGCTCCACGTCCAGCCGTCCTTCGTCCGCGACCCTGGAATCAGGCGTTCCGCTCACGGCGCCCTCGGTCCACAGAGGCTAGGAGAGCCGCCCCCGGGCCCGGGGCACCGTCGACAACTTGCCCGTGTCGGACCATCCACGCCCGTTCCCGACTGTTCACCGTCCGCAACTCGACCGTTTACCGCCGTCGAACCACCGCTTCGCGCACTCCTGCGAACCGTCCCCCGGACCCCCACCATCCCCACCCGGGAAACGCAGGTGAGAAGCACTCCGAAACCCTGGTAATGTTCTCTCTGTCGCCGAGGGGGCGAGCAGAAATCCCCCGAAGCACACACCCCGTCCGGGTGGCGGAATGGCAGACGCGCTAGCTTGAGGTGCTAGTGCCCTTTATCGGGCGTGGGGGTTCAAGTCCCCCCTCGGACACCATGGATTCCCCGTGGGAACTCGAAAGAGATCCCACGGGGAATTTCCTTTTCCCCGGCCGCTTTCCGGCCGCTTTCCGGCTGCTTTCCCGCCGCTTTCCCGCCGGTTCCCGACCGGCTCCCGACCGGCTCCGGGTCACTTTCCGGGCGCCCCGCCGCACCCCCGTCCCACACCCCCGGCACCCCCGCCGGCGCCGGTGCGACATACCGCCAACAGCGTGATGGTTCGGGCACGAGATGACAACGATCAGGTGTTTTGTCTCGCATTTGAGGCTGATCTGAGGTTTCGCCCGATTTCGCCGTTTAGGCTGTCTCCGTTTGTCCGGAAAACCAAGTGACACGATGAGACAGAGGACCGATACGGTGAGTGAACCCGAGTCGACGACGGCATCCCATCAGCACTACCGCCGCTCGCTCGGCACGATCAGCCTCACCGCCGTGGGTCTGGGGTCGATCATCGGGTCCGGCTGGCTCTTCGGGGCCGAGCGGGCGGCTCGGCTGGCCGGGCCGGCGTCGATCGTCGCGTGGGTGATCGGGGCGGCCGTCGCGCTGACCATCGCGCTCACCTACAGCGAGCTCGGGTCGATGTTCCCGAAGGCCGGCGGCATGGTCCGGTACGGGCAGTACTCGCACGGGTCGCTGGCCGGGTACCTGGCCGCCTGGGCCAACTGGATCGCCATCGTCTCGGTCATCCCCGGCGAGGCGACCGCCTCGGTGCAGTACATGAGCTCCTGGGACTTCGGGTGGGCCAGAGGGCTCTACGACGGGAAGGAGCTGTCGGTCAGCGGCGTGGCGCTGGCCAGTGTGCTGCTCCTGGTGTACTTCGCGCTGAACTGGTTCGCGATCACGCTGTTCGCCAAGACCAACACCGCGATCACCGTCTTCAAGGTCGTCGTCCCCACGCTCACCGCCGGGGCCCTGCTGTTCGCGCACTTCGACACCGCGCACTTCACCGACCACGGCGGCTTCGCCCCGAACGGCTGGAGCGCGGTGTTCACGGCGGTGGCCGTCTCCGGCATCGTCTGGGCGTTCAACGGCTTCCAGTCCCCGCTCAACCTGGCCGGCGAGGCCCGCAACCCCGGCAAGTCGCTGCCGAAGGCCGTGATCGGCTCGATCCTGATCGCCCTGGTGATCTACGTCGCGCTGCAGATCGCCTTCCTCGGCGCCGTCCCGACCGCCGACCTGGCCAACGGCTGGAGCGGCCTCGGCTACACCTCCCCGCTCGCCGACCTCGCCATCGCCTGGGGCCTGAACTGGCTCGCGCTGCTGCTGTACGCCGACGCCTTCGTCTCCCCCAGCGGCACCGGCATGATCTACGCCGCCACCACCTCCCGGATGATCCACGGCGTCCAGGAGAACGGCCACCTGCCGTCCGTCTTCGGCCGGGTCGACCGCAGGACCGGCATCCCGCGCCCGGCGCTGGTGCTCAACCTGGTCGTCGCCTTCGGCTTCCTCGCGGTCTTCCGCGGCTGGGGCTCGCTCGCCGAGATCGTCTCGGTGGCCACCGTGATCTCCTACATCACCGGCCCGGTCGCCGTGATGGCGCTGCGCCGCCTGGCGCCCGAGCTGCCGCGCCCGGTCCGGCTGCGCGCGATGCCGGTGATCGCCCCGGTCGCCATGGTCTTCGGTTCGCTGGTCCTCTACTGGGCCCGCTGGCCGCTCACCGGCAAGGTCATCCTGCTGATGGCCGCCGGTCTGCCGATCTGGGCCTGGTACGAGCTGCGCAAGCCGTTCTCCGAGCTGAAGCCTCACCTCAAGGCGGGCGCCTGGATGATCGCCTACCTCTTCGTGATGGCCGGCGTCTCCTGGGCCGGCTCCGCCGACTTCGGCGGCCACGGCTACCTGCCGGAGGGCTGGGACCTCCTGGTCGTCGCCGCGATCGGCCTCGCCTTCTACGCCTGGGGCCTGCGCAGCGCCTGGCCCAACCCCACCCTCGCCGCGGTCAAGCGCGAACTCCTGGACACCGACGGCGCGCCCAGGCCCGCTCCGGAGGGGGCCGCGGTTCCCCAGGCCTGACAGCCACCGCACATGGGAAAGCGCCGGCCGGGCGTCGTCCGGCCGGCGCTTTCGCATGCAGGTCCAGGGGGGGCAGCCGTACGTATTTCGTTGGTCAGGGGGCAATAGTTTCATCATCTTCCATTCAGCCGGGGGCGGCTGCCAGCATCGGCGGACCGTCGCCGCCTGAGGGAGATGCCGATGAACCGCCCCCGTCCTCTGCGTTGTCTGGCCGCGCTGGCGCTGGTGGCCCTGGCCGCCACCGCCTGCGGGCGATCCGACCAGGGTTCCGCCGCCGCACCGGGTGCGGGCGGCGGGGCCGCGGACACCGCCGGGAAGAGCTCGGCCGAGCTGGTGCCCGGGAAGTACAAGCAGGCCGGTGTGCTGAGAGTGGCGACCGCCGTCGGGTACCCGCCGATGGAGATGTACAAGCCCGGCACCACCGAGCTGACCGGCGTCGACCCGGACCTCGCCGCGGCGATCGCGGCGAAGCTCGGGCTGAAGCTGGAGATGACCAACGCCTCGTTCGACGGGCTGATCCCGGGCCTCCAGGCCGGCCGGTTCGACCTGGTGATGTCCTCGATGACCGACAGCGAGCAGCGGCGCCAGGCCGTGGACTTCGTCGACTACTTCCGCACCGGCGGGGTCGTCATGACGACCAAGGACAACCCGCTGGGCATCAAGTCCCTGGAGGACCTCTGCGGCAAGCAGGTGGTGCTGGCCAAGGGCAGCTCCAACCTGGAGATCGGCGAGCAGCAGAACGGCAAGTGCGCCGAGAAGATGACCATCTCGCAGAGCGAGGACGCGCCGACCGGGCTGCTGCAGCTCGACAGCGGGCGGGCCGTCGCCACCATCGTGGACTACCCGGTGGCGCAGATGTTCGCGCAGAAGAACACCGCGTACCAGGTGCTGCCCGAGCAGTACGGGACGGCGCCGTGGGGCATCGCGGTGGCGAAGAAGGAGAGCGGGCTGCGCGACGCGGTGCAGCGGGCGCTCCAGGAGCTGATCGACTCGGGCGAGTACCGCACGGTGCTCGACACCTACGAGGTCGGCGGCAGCGCGGTCACCAAGGCCACCGTCAACACGGTCGGGCAGTGAGTGCGGTGGCGGACGACGGCATGAGAGGGGCCACGGCGACCGTGCCCGTGGCGTCGGCGGGCGAGGACGACCTCGCGCTGCGGGTCACCGGGCGGCCCCGGCCCGGGCGGTGGGTGGCCGTCCTGGTGGCGGCGTTCGTAGCGGTCTGGCTGGCCTACACGATCATCGTCAATCCCAACCTGCATTGGGACATCATCGCGAAGTACCAGTTCGACGGGGTGATCCTGGAGGGCCTGTGGGTCACCGTCCAGCTGACCCTCATCTCGCAGGTGGCCGGCATCGTGATCGGTGTGCTGGCGGCGGTGATGCAGCTGTCGGACAGCCCGGTGCTGCGGGCCACGGCCGGCGCGTACACGTGGTTCTTCCGCGGGACGCCGCTGCTGGTGCAGCTGATCTTCTGGTTCAACCTCGCGCTGCTGATCCCCGAGATCAGCATCGGGATCCCGTTCGACGGGCCGAAGCTGGTCAGCTGGCAGACGAACTCGCTGATCACCGGCTTCGTGGCGGCGCTGCTGGGCCTGTCGATCAACGAGGGCGCCTACATGTCGGAGATCGTCCGGGCCGGCATCCAGAGCGTCGACCCCGGGCAGCGGGAGGCCGCGGCGGCCCTGGGCATGTCCAACCGGCAGATCCTCGTCCGGGTGGTGCTGCCGCAGGCGATGCGGGTGATCATCCCGCCGTTCGGGAACCAGTTCATCTCGATGCTGAAGACCACCTCGCTGGTCTCGGTGATCGCGGGCGCCGATCTGATGACGGTCTCGCAGCACCTGTACCTGGCGAACTTCGAGGTCATCGCGCTGCTGGTGGTGGCGTCGATCTGGTACCTGGTGCTGACGACCATCGCGAGCGTCGCGCAGCACGCCGTGGAGCGGAAGTTCAGCCCCGGGACGCAGCCGGCGCGACCGGCGCTGGGGCAGCGGGTGCTGCGCAACCTGCGGCCCGGTGCGAGGAAGACGGGCGCGAAGACGGACGTGAGGACCGGTGTGAAGACGAAGGGGGCGGCGAAGTGACGGTGGCGACGGACGAGGTGATCCTCTCGGCGCGCGGCGTGCGGAAGCGGTTCGGCGACCTGGAGGTGCTGCGCGGGATCGACCTGGAGGTGCGGTGCGGGGAGGTGCTCTGCGTGATCGGGCCCTCCGGCTCCGGCAAGTCCACCCTGCTGCGCTGCTTCAATCACCTGGAGAAGATCGACGCCGGGCGGATCGCCGTCAACGGCGAGCTGATCGGCTACGAGCCGGCCGGCTCCGGCGGCACCACGCTGCGCGAGCGGCGGCCCAAGGACATCCAGCGCCAGCGCGAGCGGATCGGCATGGTGTTCCAGCGCTTCCACCTGTTCCCGCACCGCACCGCGGTGCAGAACGTGATGGAGGGACCGGTCGCCGTCCAGGGCCGCGGCCGGGCCGAGGCCGAGCGGCAGGCCCGTGAGCTGCTGCACCGGGTCGGCCTCGCCGACCGGGCCGACCACTACCCCGGCCAGCTGTCCGGCGGGCAGCAGCAGCGGGTGGCGATCGCCCGGGCACTGGCCATGGAGCCGACGCTGATGCTGTTCGACGAGCCCACCTCCGCGCTCGACCCCGAACTCGTCGGGGAGGTGCTGGGCGTGATGCGCGACCTGGCCCGCAGCGGGATGACCATGATCGTGGTCACCCATGAGATGGGGTTCGCCCGCGAGGTCGCCGACCGGGTCGTCTTCATGGACCAGGGGGCGGTCGTCGAGGCCGGACGCCCGGACGAGTTCTTCTCCGCCCCGCGCCACGAGCGCACCCGGTCCTTCCTGGCGACGGTGCTGTGATGGCGGCCGTGGAACTCCTGGTGCGCGGCGGCCTGCTGGTGGACGGCACCGGGGCGCCGGCGCGGCCCGCCGACCTCGCGGTGGCGGACGGGCGGGTCACCGTGCTGCCGCCCGGGGACGGCGCGGGCGCGGCCGGCGGCCGTGAGGTGCCGGTCGTCGACGCGACCGGACTGGTCGTCACCCCCGGGTTCATCGACGTGCACACCCACTCCGACGCGCTCGCCGCCGTCGGCGGGCCGGACCCGGCACCGGGCGCCGCCCCCCGGGACACCGCGTGGGACGCCCTGGAGGAGCTGCGGCTCGCCCCGCTCCTCCAGGGCGTGACCACCGAGATCAGCGGCAACTGCGGCAGCAGCCTCTTCCCCTGCCTGCCCGAGCGGCTCCCGGAGCTGGCCGAGCACCTGCGGGTGACCTTCGGCATCGGCCCGGTCGGCCCGGCCGAGGACTTCGCCGCCTTCGCCGCCGCCCAGCGGCCCGCGCTGCGGCGCAACCACCTGGCCTCGCTGGTCGGCCACGGCACGCTGCGCGCCGGCGTGATGGGCTTCGCCGACCGACCGCCCCGGCCGGACGAACTGGCCGCGATGTGCGACCTGCTCGACCGGGCCCTCACCGAGGGCGCGGCCGGGCTCTCCACCGGGCTGATCTACCCGCCCGGCACCTACGCCGACACCGCCGAGATCGTGGAGCTCGCCCGCGTCGCGGCCCGGCACGGCAAGCCGTACGTCACCCATCTGCGGGACGAGATGTCCCAGGTGGAGAAGGCCCTGGAGGAGGCGCTGGAGATCGCCGAACGCTCCGGCGCGCCGCTGCAGGTCTCCCACCACAAGACGGCCGGCCGGCACGCCTGGGGTGCCACCCTGCGCACCCTGCCCCGGCTGGAGCAGGCCCGGGCGGACGGCCTCGACGTGCTGTGCGACGTCTACCCCTACACCGCGGGCAGTACGGTGCTGCACGCGATGCTGCCGCCGTGGGCCAGCGAGGGCGGGATCGGCGCGCTGCTGGAGCGGCTGCGCGGCCCGGAGGTGCGCGAGCGGATCCGGGCGGACATCGCGGGCGGCGTGGACGGCTGGGAGAACACCGTCGGCAACGGCGGCTGGGACCTCATCGCGGTCGCCGCCGCCCCGGCCCGCCGCGCGGCGGAGGGCCACCGGATCGCCGACCTGGCGGCCGCGGGCGGGGTCGACCCGGTCGACTACGTCTGCGACCTGCTGCTCGACTCCCAGGGGGAGGTGACCATCATCAGCCACTCGATGCGCGAGGACGACGTCCGCCGGGTGCTGGCCAGCCCGCTGTCGATGATCGGCTCGGACGGCGTGCCCAAGCCCGGGCGGCCGCATCCGCGCTGGGCGGGCAGCTTCGCCCGGGTCCTCGGCCACTACGGCCGGGACGAGGGGCTGCTGTCGCTGGAGAGCGCGGTGCACAAGATGACCGGGCTGCCGGCGCAGCGGTTCCGGCTCGCCGGGCGCGGGGTGGTCCGCGACGGCGCGGTGGCGGACCTGGTGGTGCTGGACCCGGAGGCCGTGCGGGACACGGCCACCTTCGAGCGGCCGCTGCTGCCGCCGCAGGGGGTGGCGGCCGTGCTGGTCGCCGGGCAGGTCGCGGTGCGCGACGGGCGGGCGACGGACGCCCGGGCCGGAGAGGTGGTACGGGTCCGATGATCCTGGCGCAGGTGGCGGCCGCCGCACGGTCGGCGGCCGCACTGCCGATGACCCTGGCGGTCGCGGCGGTGGACGTGGACGCGGACCTCGACGCGCAGCCGGTGCCCGGCACCGGCGGGGAACCGGCCGGGGGACACGGCACGGGCTACGGCGGGACTCACGGAACGGACTACGGCGCGGGCTACGGCGTGGGGCCCGGCCGGGGTTCGGTCGGGGTGGACGACACGGTGGTGCTGCCGGTCGCCAGTGCCTCCAAGCTCCTGCTGCTCGCCGAGGTGGCGCGCCGGCTGGACGCCGGGGAGCTGCGGGCGGACGCGGCGGTGCCGATCGCCGACGAGGACGTGACCGGGGGCACCGGGCTGCTGCGCCGGCTCTCGCGCACGGGCACGGGCACCGGCCCGGGTGCGACGGCGGGTGCGGGCCGCGACGCGTGCGGCTGGACCGTCGAGGACCTGGCCTGGCTGACCGCCTCGGTCAGCGACAACACGGCCACCAACGCGCTGCTGCGCACGGTCGGCCTGCCCGCCACCGAACGGCTCGCCCGGGACCTCGGGCTGACGGACCTGACCCTGCACGACCGGGTCCGCGACGTCCGCGGGCCCGGGGTGCCGCCGGTGTTCGCCACCGGGACGGCCCGGGACCTCGCGCGGCTGGTCGCGCTGGCCGTCCGGGGCGACCTCGTCTCGCCGGGCGCGTCGGCGCGGCTGCTGGAGTGGATGCGCTCCAACACCGACCACGGGCTGGTGCCGGCGCTCGTCCAGCACGACCCGTACGCGGAGTGCTTCCCCGACCCGCTGCCCGGCGGGCTGCTGGTCGCCAACAAGACCGGGACCGACACCGGGGTGCGGGCCGACGCCGGGGTGCTGATCGGCGCCCGGCGGGTGGCGTACGCGGTGATCGCGCACTGGGACGTGACGCTCGGGCCGAGCACGGAGCGGGCGGCGGTGCACGCCATCCGCGAGGTCGGGCGGGCGCTCGCGGCGGGCGCGCAGCGCGGTGAGCCGGCGACCTGCGCACTGCTGCGGCAGCCGGGCGGGTGAGCGCGGGAGCCCGGGACCGGTGATGAGCGGCCGCCGGGGTGGTCAGGACCACTGGAATTCGAGCAGTGACCTGACCTCCCCGGCGGCCGCGCGCAGTTCGCCGAGGAAGGTGCGGACGGCGGGGTTGCGGTTGGTGGCCCGGGTGGCCACGCCGACCCGGCGGTGCAGCTGGGGGTGGTCCAGGCGGCAGACGTGCACACCGGCGGTGTCGGCGAGGCCGAGGGCCGGGATCAGGGCGACGCCCATGCCGGCCCGGGCGAGGTTGATCGTCACCTGGTAGTGGTCGCTGCGGCAGCGCACCCGGGGGCGGAACCCCTCGGCGGCGCAGGCGCGTTCCAGCACCGGTTCGCCGGTCGAACCGCCGTGGGTGCCGATCCAGCTCTCGCCGTCGAGCTCGGCGAGCCGGACCAGGGCCCGGCGCCCGAGCCGGTGGCGCAGCGGCACGATCAGCAACTGCGGCTCGTCGAAGTAGAGTTGGACCTCGGCCACGCCCTGGCGGCTCGCCTGCCGGATCCACGGGTCGAGCGGGTGCTCGAAGACCACCGCCGCGTCCAGGCGGCCGGCCTCCAGGTCGGGGAGCAGCTCGTGCGGCTGGCCCATGATGAGTTCGAGCTCGACCTGCGGGTGGCGGGCGGAGAACGCGGTGAGCGCGCGGGGCAGCAGGTCGAGGCCGGCCGAGGCGAAGAAGCCGAGGCGCAGCACACCCGCCGTGCCCTCGGAGTGGGCGCGCAGGTCGTCCTGGGCGACGGCCATGAGGTCGGCGATCGCCTGGGCGTGCTCGGCCAGCCGGACGCCGGCCGGGGTCAGCCGCAGGGACTGCGGCTGACGTTCGACCAGCGCGACGCCCAGCTCCTGTTCGAGCCGGGCGAGCTGGTGGGAGACGGCGGACGGGCTGAGGTGGAGCGCCTGCGCCGCGGCCACGATGGTGCCCCGGCGGGCGATCTCCAGCAGGACGAGCAGACGGGCGCTGTTCAGCATCGGGCCAGGGTAGGTCATCGTGGCTGGTCAGGGGCGGAAGGCGGCTCGGCGGGCCGGGTCGCTCCCTCGCTGCGGCGGGGTCCCGGGGCGGCGGGGCGGCGGGGTCCCGGGGCGGGATCCCGGGACGGGAAGGAGCGGACCGGTCCACCCGCCGGGAGCGCTCACGGCGGGTGGACCGGCCTGCTGGGGGCCGCCGGGTCAGGCGGCGGGAACGGGAACGGGGACGGAAACGGGGGCGGCGGGGCCGTCCGCGTCGAGGCGGAGCAGGTCCTCCTCGGTCTCCCGGCGCACCACCACCCGGGCGTCGCCGTCCCGGACGAAGACCACGGCCGGGCGCGGCAGCTTGTTGTAGTTCGAGGCCATCGCGTAGCCGTAGGCGCCGGTGACCGGGGTGGCGAGCACGTCGCCGATCCGCAGACCGGCCGGGAGGGCGGCGTCGTCGACGATGACGTCGCCGCTCTCGCAGTGCTTGCCGACCAGCCGGGCGCGCAGCGGCCGCGGCTCCTGCGGGCAGCGCGGCAGGAACGCCTCGTAGCGCGCGCCGTACAGGGCCGGGCGGAGGTTGTCGCTCATCCCGCCGTCGACGCTCACGTACGTCCGGACGCCGGTGATCCGCTTGACCGTGCCCACCTCGTAGAGGGTCATGCCGGCCCGCGCGGTGATCGAACGCCCCGGCTCGACGCCGACCTCGCCCGTCCAGCCGGCCCCGCGGACGGCCGCGCGCACCCGGTCCGCCCACACCGCGAAGGACGGCGCGCTCTGGCCCGCGAGGTACGCGACGCCGAGTCCGCCGCCCACCGTCAGCCGGGCGACCCCGCTGTCCACCGCGAACCGGGCCACGGCGGCGGCGCCGTCGGCGAGCTCGGCCGGGTCCAGGACCTGCGAGCCGACGTGGGCGTGGACGCCCTCCAGCCGGATCGCCGGCGAGGCCGCGGCCCGGCGGACGGCGGCCTCGGCGGCGCCGTCGGCGAGGCCGAAGCCGAACTTGGAGTCGTGCCCGCCGGTGCGGATCGCCTCGTGGGCACCGGCCGCGACCCCCGGCGCCACCCGCAGCTGGACGCGGGCCGGCGGCAGGCCCTCCTCGGCGACCAGGCGCTCGATCCGGTCCAGTTCGTCGAAGCTGTCGACCACGACGTGCCGCAGGCCGGCGGTGAGGGCGGTGCGCAGTTCGGCCCCGCTCTTGTTGTTGCCGTGCAGCACGATCCGTTCCGGGGAGACCCCGGCGTGCAGGGCGGTGCGCAGTTCGCCGCCGGAGGCGACGTCCAGCAGCAGGCCCTCCTCGGCGGCGAGCCGGGCCATCGCGGTGCAGAGGAAGGCCTTCGAGGCGTAGGCGACGTTGTCCGGGCCGAAGGCGGCGACGGCCTCGCGGCAGCGGCGGCGCAGGTGCTCCTCGTCGTAGACGAAGAGCGGGGTGCCGAACCGGCGGGCGAGTTCCGTCAGCGGCACGCCGCCGACGGCCAGCCCGGCGGGGCCCGTCTCGGCGGTGAGCGGCAGCAGTCCGGCGTCGACGGGCGGCGCGGCGGCGGGCTGGGGATCGGCGGACCGGACGTCGGCGGACGACGGGGCGGCGGCGGGCGAGACAGACGACACGGATTCCTCCCGGCGGGCTGGTTCGTCTGCCATCCTCGGCCGGGCGGGAGGAGTCGGAAAAGCGCATTCTTCCGACCCTGAGCGGTACCGCTTTCGATGCTCCACCGCCGGCGCTCCCACGCCGGGCACGGCGACGCTCCCGCGCCGGGCACGGCGATGCACCGGCCTCGGGCAGCAGCACGCCGGCCGCGGGCGGGGGTGGGGGGGCGGGGCCCGGCCCGGGGGCTGGGGGGGGGGAGCCGCGGCCGCCGCAGGGGGCCCCCCGCGCGGTTGGGGCC
>NZ_JBHYUU010000081.1:0-32928 GCF_042749955.1 Kitasatospora sp. NPDC059462
CGGGTGCGCGGGGGGCCCGGGCGCCGCCCGCGGCCCCCGGGCCCCGACGCGTGCGCCCGACCGCCGGGCGCGCCGGCGGTCAGGCGGTGGCGGTGTAGTCGTAGAAGCCGCGGCCGGACTTGCGGCCGAGCAGGCCCGCGTCCACCATCCGCGACAGCAGCGGGGGAGCGGCGTAGAGCGGCTCCTTGTACTCGTCGTACATCGACTCGGCGATCGAGACGATGGTGTCCAGGCCGATCAGGTCGCACAGCCGCAGCGGGCCCATCGGGTGGGCGCAGCCGGCCTCCATGCCCTTGTCGATGTCGGAGGCGGTCGCCACCCCGGACTCGAACATCCGCACCGCCGACAGCAGGTACGGCACCAGCAGCGCGTTCACCACGAAACCGGCCCGGTCGCGGGCGCGGATCGGGGCCTTGTGCAGCACCTCGGTGGCGAACGCCTCCACCCGGTCGGTGGTGGCGGCCGAGGTCGTCAGGGTCGGGATCACCTCGACCAGCTTCTGCACCGGCGCCGGGTTGAAGAAGTGCAGGCCGATCACCTGCTCCGGGCGGGAGGTGGCGGCGGCCAGCTTCACGATCGGGATCGACGAGGTGTTCGAGGCGAGGATCGCGTCCCGGCGCTCCACCACCCGGTCCAGCGTCTCGAAGATCTTCACCTTGACGTCCTCGCGCTCGGCGACCGCCTCGACCACCAGGTCGCGGTCGGCGAAGTCCGTCAGGTCGACGGTGAACGCCAGCCGGCCCAGCGCCTCGTCGCGCTCCTCCTGCGACAGCTTGCCGCGCTTCACGGCGGTGTCCAGCGAGTTGGTCAGCCGGGCGCGCCCGAACTCCAGCGCCTCCCCGCTCGCCTCGGCGACCAGGACGTCCAGCCCCGCCCGGGCGAACACCTCCGCGATGCCCGATCCCATGAGTCCGCAGCCGATCACTCCGACGCGCGCGATGTCACTCACTCAGTTGCCCTTCGGTGGTGCTGGGGGTCACCCAGCGACAAGTGGCCCAGCTGCTGCTGTCCGGCGGTTCGGGAGCACCGGTATGTGCGGACCGGTGCACCGCCCCGACGACGTTACTACTCCCTACCGGCCAGTAGGTCATCCCCTCCCCGGCGGAGGCACCGCGCGGCGCCTTCCCCCGAACGGGTGGGCCCGCCCGCGTCGCGGGCGCTCACCCGCGCCGGTGCGGCCCGCCGGGCGACAGAATGCGGGGCCGGACCGCGGGTGGTCACGGACGGACGGAGGGAGCACGGCATGCCGACGGGATCGCTCACGGGACAGGTCGCGCTGGTCACCGGCGCCGGCCGCGGCATCGGCCGGGAACTCGCCGTGGGCCTGGCCGCCGAGGGCATGGCCGTCGGCCTCGTCGGCCGCACCCAGGAGACGCTCACCGACACCCTCAAGGAGTGCGTGCGGCATGGCGCGCGCGGCGTCGCCGTCGCCGCCGACGTGACCCGCCCGGGCTCGGTCCGCGAAGCCGTCCGCGTCGTCGAACGCGACCTCGGCCCCGTCGACCTGCTGGTCAACAACGCCGGCCAGGTCGACCACGCCGAGGTCCCGCTCTGGGAGACCGACGTCAACCAGTGGTGGCAGGTCGTCGAGGTCAACCTGCGCGGCCCCTACAACCTGCTGCGCTGCGTGCTGCCCGGCATGGTCCGCCGCCGCCGAGGCCGTGTCGTCAACCTCAACTCCGGCTTCGCGCTGCGCCCCGACGGCCACTACACCGCGTACGCGACCTCCAAGGGCGCGCTGCTCCAGCTCTCCGACAACATCGCCGACTCGCTCGCCGAGCACCACGTGGTGATCCTCGACATCAGCCCCGGCGCCGTCGCCACCGACATGACCGCCGGCATGCCGATGTTCCGCGACACCACCAGCTGGGGCTCCATCCCGTACATGGTCGCGGTCACCGTGGACGTCGCCCGCGGGCGCTTCGACGCGCTGCACGGGCGCTTCCTGCACGCCGGACGGGACGACCTGGAGGAACTCGTCCGCCACGCCGAGCGGATGCGCGAGACGGACGCCCGCACCCTGCGGCTGCGCCCGTACGGGCCCGACGACCCGATGGTCTGAGCCGCGCACAGGGCGAGCCGGGCGAACCGGGCGCACACGGCTCACAGCGCGCGCAGCGCCGCCAGCTCCGGTCCGGTCAGCGACCCCGGCGCCCGGCCGGTGCGGGCGAACTCCCCGGCCAGCCGTTGCAGGGCCTCGTTGAGCGGCGCCGCCGCCCCGTGCAGCCGGGCCAGCAGCACGATCTCGCCGTTCAGGTGGTCCGCCTCGATCGAGCCGGTGCCGCGGGCCAGGCTCTGCCAGGACGACGAACCGGCCCGCTCCTCGCCGGCCACCGGCTCCATGCGCAGCGACGCGCGCACCGTGCGGGCCTGCTCGGCCGGGTCCCGGTGGGCGACGCCGGCGGCCGCCAGCACGGCGACGCCCTCCGCGGTCACCCGCTCCCGCAGCTCGTGCAGCGCGGCGTCGTCGGTGCCTGCGGCGACGGCGTCCAGCGCGTTGCCGAGGTTGCCGAGCAGCTTGGTGTACTTCCAGCCCATCACGTCGTCCTCCAGCGGGGCGCCGAAGCCCGACGCGGCGAGGTCGGCGGCGATCGCGGCGGCCCGTGGCCCGCCGGTGCCGGACGGGTAGCCGCCCAGCCGCAGCACCCCGCTGACCGGCGTGCCGCCCGCGCTCACCCGGCCCGGCTCCAGGTGGGTGGACGGCATCCACACGCACATCGCCAGCACCTCGTGGAACAGCCGCAGCGCGAGCCGCTCGTTCTCCACCCCGTTCTGCGCGCACACCACCGGCAGCCGCTCGGCGGCCGTCCCGCCGCCGGCCACCGGGCGCGGCGCCCACGCGGCCAGCGCGGCGGCGGTGTCCTGCGTCTTGACGGCGAGCACCAGCACGTCGTCCGCCCGCAGCGTCACCTCCTGCGGCCCGCCGGCCACCGGGACCCGCAGCGTCCGCACCCCCTCCGGGGTGCCGAACCGCAGGCCCCGCGCGCGCAGCGCCTCCAGGTGCGCGCCGCGCGCGACCAGGACCACCTCGTGCCCGCCCTCGTGCAGCCGGGCACCGATCGTGCCGCCCACCGCACCCGCCCCGACGATGATGTAGCGCATCCCCGAAGCATGCCACGGGCCCCGCGCGGGCCGTCAGGCGAACAGGCGGCTCGCGGTCACCGGGGTGAGGCCGGCCTTTCCGAGACCGTCGAGGATGCCGGGCAGCGCGTCGACCGTGCAGCGGTGGCCCAGGTGCAGGGCGACCACCGAGCCGCCGCGCACCGAGCCGAGCACCCGGCGCTGCAGCTCGGCGGCGCTCGGGTCGGCGTAGTCGCGCGGGTCGACGTCGAAGGAGAGGACGTGCTCGTACCCGACCGCCTTCGCCTGCTCGCGCACCATCGGCGTCGCGTACTGGGCGGCCGAGGGGCGGAACCAGCGGCCGATCGAGCCGGTGAGGCGCTGCAGCCGCTCCGCACACTGGGCGATCTCGGCGCGCGCCCGGTCCGGCGTCATGGTGGAGATGTTCTGGTGGTTCTGGGTGTGGTTGCCCAGCTCGTGGCCGCCGTCCAGGATCCGCCGGGCCATCTGCGGCTGCTGGTCGAGCCAGCTGCCGACGACCATCACGGTGAGCCCCACCCCGCGCTGCTCGGCGATCTCCAGCAGGGCGGTGGCGAGCGCGGGGTCGCCGCTGCCGTGGAAGGTCAGCGCGACACCGCGGCCCGAGCGCGGCCCGTACGCGACCTCGACCGGGGTGCCCGGCGCCAGCGGCGGCAGCACCGGCGGGGTGGGCGGCGTGTCGGCGGCGGCCGCGACGGCGGGCGGGGCGGAGGCGGTGGCCGGGCTCGCGGCGGGCTCCGGCGAGGCCGGTCCCTCGCCGCCGGCCCAGGCCGGGTCCACGGTGCCCGACGGGTCCACCGGCCCCGGGCGCACGGCGAAGGCCCCCGGATCGGTCCGGCGGCGGCCGGTGTCGCCGCAGGCCGTGAGCAGGCCGCCGACGGCGGTGAGGGCGGCCAGTTTGACGGTGGTGCGCAGGACGGTGCGCCGGTCGGCAGTCATCGGCAGCCAGCATAGAGACGCCGCCACCGCGCGGCGACCGCCGGGCGCGGCGGTCCGGGCCGCCCCGCGGAGGGGTGTTGACGTGCACACACACCATTGTTCGGATGCTGCGGAAACCTGAACTTCCGCTGTTTCACCGGGGTTTCGTCGGTTACGATCACGGCGCACCGTGCGGTGGGGGCCGCTGCCGGCAGTCCGCCGGACGCGGGGCAAGGGGAACAGGACCCGTTCGGCGGCGAACAGCTCCGGACGCAGCGGACACCAGGGGGCGGAAGATGAGCGAGGACACGACGGCGGCCTACGGCGGGACCGGCACCGACTGGGAGTGGGCGCGCGCCGACGACTGGCAGCCGCCGACCGAGCTCGACACCGGGATCCCGCACACGGCCCGGATGTACGACTACTACCTCGGCGGCAAGGACAACTTCGAGGCGGACCGCAAGGCCGCCGAGGCCGCCATCGCCGCCTATCCGGCGCTGCCGCTGATGGCCCGCACCAACCGCGAATTCCTCGGCCGAGCCGTGGAGTTCGCGGCCGGCCGGGGCATCCGGCAGTTCCTCGACATCGGCACCGGGATCCCCGCCGTCGGCTCCACCAGCGAGGTCGCCCGCCGGGTCGCCCCCGACGCCAGGGTCGTCTACGTCGACAACGACCCGATCGTGGCCACCCACGCGCGCGCCCTGCTCTCCGGGCACCCGGCCGGGCACACCTCGGTCATCGAGGCGGACCTGCGCGATCCGGAGTCGATCCTCGCCCACCCCGCCCTGAGCGGCGCCGTGGACCTCGGCGAACCGGTCGCCCTGATGCTGGTCGCCGTCCTGCACTTCATCCGCGACGAGGACGGCGCCGAGCGGATCGTGCGCACCCTGCGCGACGCGCTCGCCCCCGGCAGCGCGCTGATCCTCTCGCACGGCAGCCCCGACTTCGCCTCCCGGGAGAGCGCCGCCGAGGGCACCCGCGTCTACCGCAGCGCCAGCGCGCCGCTGGTGCTGCGCCCGCGCGCGGCCGTCGAACCCTTCTTCGGCGACTTCGAGTTCGCCGGCCCCGGCCTGGTCCAGCTCCCGCTGTGGCGCCCCGACGCCGGTCACATCCGCACCGCCGACCTCCCCGAGGGCTGGCAGGACGTCTCCGCCTACGCGGGTGTCGCCTTCAAGCGCGGATGACCGCCGGGCCGCTGCCGCCGCCCGCGCCGCGGGCGGCGGCGGGGGTGCGGTACCGGAAAAATCGGGCGACGGGCGGGGGCGGGCGGTGTTAGCTTGCCGGGCATGCGTGCACTGAACGACCCCGAGATCCGTGCGTCCTTCGTCAACTGTTCCAAGGGCGAGGCGCGCCGGCTGAACCTGCCCCGGGGGCTGGCCGAACTCCCGTGGGACGAGCTGGACTTCCTCGGCTGGCGGGACCAGGGTGCGCCCGACCGCGCCTACCTCGTCGCCGAGCACCGCGGCGAGCTGGTCGGCGTCACCCTGCGGGTGCCCTCGTTCCGGCGCAGCCTGACCAAGACCAATGTGTGCTCGCTGTGCGTCACGGCCCACGCGGGCTCCGGCGTCGCGCTGCTCACCGCCCGCCGGGCCGGTGCGGCGGGCCGGGAGGGCAACAGCGTCGGCAGCTACATCTGCGCGGACCTCGCCTGCTCGCTCTACGTGCGCGGGCGCAAGAAGTCCGCGTCGGTCACCCGGCCCAACGAGTCGCTCCCGCTGGAGGAGCAGATCGCCCGCACGGTGGCCAACCTGGACGCCTTCCTGACCCAGGTGCGCAGCGAGTCCCCGGTCGCCTGAGCGGCAGCGGCGCCCCCGGCCCACCGGCGGGCCCGGCGGCGGGGTGCACCGCCGGGCCCGCCCGCCGTGCGGCGGTCAGGCCCAGATGGACAGCCGGGCCGTGAACGGGGAGAAGTCGAGGACGTCGCAGAAGTACGAGACCGCCTGGCCCCGGGCCACGTACGCCTTGCCGGCGGCGTGGCACGCCTCACCGCTCGGGTACATGCCCACGTAGACGTAGCCGGTCGTCCTGGTGGTGGATGCCTGGGCGGCGGGGGCGGCCATCAGACCGCCCGCCGCGAGCAGGCCGGCCAGAGCCATGGTGGAAACCGCCTTGCGCAATGCCATGCCGGTGCCTTCCTCGGACGTGAGCGCCGGACTGCCCGCCCGGCGCTTCGCGGCGAGTGTTCTCCGGTGCCCGGACCGCGGGCAATGGTCGAGACCAATTCGGCAGGAACCTGCCGTGGCCTTGCGCGACGCGCCCGCGAAGGGTTCACCGGCGGCGCAGATCGTCCATCTCGCGGCGGTCGCGCTTGGTCGGCCGCCCGGCGCCCCGGTCGCGCACGCCCGGCGCGGCGACGAACTCGCGCGCCGGCCGCGGCGGGCTGTTGTCCACCAGACACTCCGCCGCGACGCCCGCGCCGACCCGCTTGCGGATCAGCTTCGTCACCACCACGACCCGCTCCCAGCCCTCCAGGCGCACCCGGACCTCGTCGCCCGGCTTCAGCGCCTGCGCGGGCTTGGCCCGCTCGCCGTTGACCCGCACGTGCCCGGCCTTGCACGCCGCCGCCGCGGCCGACCGCGTCCGGGCCAGCCGCACCGACCAGATCCAGCTGTCCACCCGGACGCTTCCCTCGTCTTCGACCATCCTCCGAGCTTAGAGCCTGCCTCAGCGCCGCCCGGGCGCCTCCTGCACGGCCCAGCCGTTGCCGTCCGGATCGCTGAAGAACACGAACGAGTTCCACAGCTCGCCGCGCCCGTCCACCCGGTCGCCGTCCTCGAAGTGCTGCACCGGGCTCACCTCCACGCCCCGCGCCACCAGCTCCGCGTGCGCCCGGTCGATGTCCGGCACCACCAGCTGCAGCCCCTTCAGCGAGCCCGCCGGCGCGTCCGTCAGCCCCGTGCCCAGCACGATCGAACAACTGGAGCCGGGCGGCGTCAGCTGCACCACCCGCACCCCGTCCCGGATCCGGCTGTCGTGGTCGACGGTGAAGCCGGCCTGCTCCTCGTAGAAGAGCTTCGCCCGATCGACGTCCGTGACCGGGACCACCACCACTTCGAGCTTCCAGTCCATGGCTGCGCCCCTTCCGTCGGGCCCTCCCAGTATCGGCCGCCGCCCCTCCGCGCGCGCGGGCGCCGGTCGGCCGGCCCGCGCCGGTCGGCTAGCCTGGGCGGCGATGAACCACCTCGCCACCACCGCCGCCGCGACCCCCTTCCCGACCCCGTGGGGCACCCTCGACCTCACCCGCCACCCGGAGGACCCGCGCGAGCGGCTGCGCGCCTGGGACGCCGCCGACGAGTACCTGCTGCGGCACCTGGCCGGCGAGAGCGACTCCGCCGAGGGCCGGCCCACCGCCCTGGCCGGGCGCGCCGTCACCGTCCTCGGCGACCGCTGGGGGGCGCTGACCACCGCGCTCGCCACCGCCCCCGCCGCCGACGCCCCCGCCGCGATCACCCAGATCAGCGACTCGCACCTCGCCCGGTGCGCCACCGGGACCAACCTCGCCCGGGCCGGCGCCGACCCCGCCGCCGCCCGGCTGCTCACCACCCGTGACACCCCGCCCGGGCGCACCGACGTCCTGCTGGTGCGCGTCCCCAAGAGCCTCGCCCTGCTGGAGGACCAGCTGCACCGGCTCGCCCCGGCCCTCCACCCGGACACCGTGGTCCTCGGCACCGGCATGACCACCGAGATCCACACCTCCACCCTGCAGCTCTTCGAGCGGATCCTCGGCCCCACCCGCACCTCGCTCGCCGTCCGCAAGGCCCGGCTGATCCTGTGCACCCCCGACCCGGCGCGCGAGCCCGGGCCCAACCCCTGGCCGCACCGCTACGCCCTGCCCGCCGGCATCGGCCCGGTCTCGGGCCGCACCGTGGTCAACCACGCCGGCACCTTCTGCGCCGACCGCCTGGACATCGGCACCCGCTTCCTCCTCGCCCACCTGCCCACCGCCGCCCCCGGCGCCCGCGTCGTCGACCTCGGCTGCGGCAACGGCGTGGTCGGCACCGCCGCCGCCCTCGCCGCCCCCGGCGCCGAACTGGTCTTCGTCGACGAGTCCCACCAGGCGGTCGCCTCCGCCGAGGAGACCTTCCGCGCCAACCTCGGCCCGGAGGCCCCCGCCGAGTTCCTGACCGCCGACGCGCTCGACGACGCCGGGGTGCCGGCCGGCTCGGTGGACCTCGTGCTCAACAACCCGCCGTTCCACTCCCACCAGGCCACCACCGACGCCACCGCCTGGCGGATGTTCACCGGCGCCCGTCGCGCGCTGCGCCCCGGCGGAGAGCTGTGGGTGGTCGGCAACCGCCACCTCGGCTACCACGTCAAGCTGCGCCGCCTGTTCGGCAACTGCCGGACGGTCGCGGGCAATCCGAAGTTCGTGGTGCTCAGGGCCGTCAAGCGCTGAGCACCCCGGCGCCGCCCCCGGGCCGGGGCGGCCCCGCGCATACTCCTTGCATGAATGTTCCGTGCTGCGTATATTCATGCCACGACGAAGGAGGAACGCCATGGCATTGCGAGTCGCCGTCGCCGGCGCGAGCGGGTACGCGGGCGGTGAGGTGCTGCGCCTGCTGCTCGGCCACCCCGAGGTGGAGATCGGGGCGCTGACCGGCGGCTCGAACGCGGGCACCCGCCTCGGGCTGCTCCAGCCGCACCTGCTGCCGCTGGCCGACCGGGTCCTGGAGCCGACCACCCCGGAGGTGCTGGCCGACCACGACGTGGTGTTCCTGGCGCTGCCGCACGGCCAGTCCGCCGCCGTCGCCGAGGCGCTCGGCGAGAACGTGCTGGTCGTCGACTGCGGCGCGGACTTCCGGCTCAAGGCCGCCGCCGACTGGGAGCAGTTCTACGGCTCCGCGCACGCCGGCACCTGGCCCTACGGCCTGCCCGAGCTGCCCGGCCACCGCGCCGCGCTCAAGGGCAGCAACCGCATCGCCGTCCCCGGCTGCTACCCGACGGCCGTCTCGCTCGCCCTGTTCCCCGCCTACGCGGCGGGCCTGGCCGAGCCCGAGGCGGTGGTGGTCGCCGCCTCCGGCACCTCCGGCGCCGGCAAGGCCGCCAAGACCCACCTGCTCGGCAGCGAGGTGATGGGCAGCGTCAGCGCCTACGGCGTCGGCGGCGTCCACCGGCACACCCCGGAGATGTCCCAGAACCTCACCCCGCTCGCGGGCGAGCCGGTCACCGTCTCCTTCACCCCCACCCTGGTCCCGATGCCGCGCGGCATCCTCGCCACCTGCTCCGCCAAGGCGAAGCCCGGGGTCGGCGCCGAGCAGCTGCGGGCCGCCTACGCCGAGGCGTACGGCGACGAGCCGTTCGTGCACCTGCTGCCCGAGGGCCAGTGGCCGCAGACCAGCAGCGTCTACGGCTCCAACGCCGCCCTGGTGCAGGTCGCCCTGGACGCGGCCGCCGGGCGGATCGTGGCGATCAGCGCGATCGACAACCTGGTCAAGGGCACCGCCGGCGGTGCGGTGCAGAGCATGAACATCGCCCTCGGACTGCCCGAGGAGCTGGGCCTTCCCGTGAACGGAGTCGCACCGTGACCGACCACCAGAACGTCGGCGTCACCGCCGCCCAGGGCTTCCGGGCCGCCGGCGTCACCGCCGGGATCAAGGCCTCCGGCACCCCCGACCTGGCGCTGGTCGTCAACGACGGCCCCTCGCTCGCCGCCGCCGGCGTCTTCACCTCCAACCGGGTCAAGGCCGCCCCCGTGCTCTGGTCCGAGCAGGTCCTCAAGGGCGGCACGGTCTCCGCCGTCGTCCTCAACTCCGGCGGCGCCAACGCCTGCACCGGCCCGCTCGGCTTCCAGGACACCCACGCCACCGCCGAGAAGGTGGCCGGGGAGCTGGAGCTCAACGCCGGCGAGGTGGCCGTCGCCTCCACCGGCCTGATCGGCGTGCGCCTGCCGATGGACATCCTGCTGCCCGGCGTCACCACCGCCGCCGCCGCGCTCAGCGCCACCGGCGGCGAGCAGGCCGCGATCGCCATCAAGACCACCGACACCGTGCACAAGACCGCGCAGGTCACCAGCCCGGCCGGCTGGACGGTCGGCGGCATGGCCAAGGGCGCCGGCATGCTCGCCCCGGGCCTGGCCACCATGCTGGTCGTGCTCACCACCGACGCCGACGCCGACGCCGCCGCCCTGGACGCGGCGCTGCGCGGCGCCACCCGCACCACCTTCGACCGGATCGACTCCGACGGCTGCATGTCCACCAACGACACCGTGCTGCTGCTCGCCTCCGGCGCCAGCGGCACCGTCCCGGACGCGGCCGAGTTCGACGAGGCCGTGCGCACCGTCTGCGCCGACCTCGCCCGCCAGCTGATCGGCGACGCCGAGGGCGCGAGCAAGGACATCCGGATCGACGTCACCGGCGCCGCCACCGAGCAGGAGGCCGTCGACGTCGCCCGGGTGATCAGCCGCAACAACCTCCTCAAGTGCGCCATCCACGGCGAGGACCCCAACTGGGGCCGGGTGCTGGCCGCGATCGGCACCACCGACGCCGCCTTCGACCCCGACCGCCTGGACGTCGCCATCAACGGCGTCTGGGTCTGCCGCGACGGCAGCGTGGGGGAGGACCGCGACCTCGTCGACATGACCGGCCGCGAGGTCGTCATCACCGCGAACCTCAACGCGGGCGGGGCCGGGGCCAGTCTGTGGACCAACGACCTCACCGCCGACTACGTGCACGAGAACAGCGCCTACTCCACCTGACAGCCGCCATCGAGCCGGGGAAGCAGAACTGTGCAGATCGCACCCAAGGGCGAACAGGCCCGCAACAACACCGCGTTGCCCAAGGCCATGACGCTCATCGAGGCCCTGCCGTGGCTGGAGCGCTTCCACGGCAAGACCGTGGTGATCAAGTTCGGCGGCAACGCCATGGTCGACGAGGAGCTCAAGGCCGCCTTCGCCAAGGACGTCGTCTTCCTGCGCTTCGCCGGCCTGCACCCCGTCGTGGTGCACGGCGGCGGCCCGCAGATCAGCGCCCAGCTCGACCGGCTCGGCCTGGAGTCCTCGTTCACCAACGGCCTGCGGGTCACCACCCCCGAGACCATGGACGTGGTCCGGATGGTGCTCGCCGGCCAGGTGCAGCGCGAACTCGTCGGCCTGCTCAACGAGCACGGCCCCTTCGCGGTCGGCCTGACCGGCGAGGACGCCCACACCATGACCGCCGTCAAGCGCTACGCGGTGGTCGACGGCGAGCAGGTCGACATCGGCCTGGTCGGCGACATCGTCAACATCGAGGCCGGCGCGGTGAAGGGGCTGATCGCCGACGGCCGCATCCCGGTGATCTCCTCGATCGCCCGCGGCGCCGACGGCCACGTCTACAACATCAACGCCGACACCGCCGCCGCCGCCCTCGCGGTCGCGCTCGGCGCCGAGATGCTCGTCGTGCTGACCGACGTCGAGGGCCTCTACAAGGACTGGCCGAACTCCGACGACGTGATCAGCCAGCTCAACGCCTCCGAGCTGGACGAGCTGCTCCCCACCCTGGCCAGCGGCATGCTGCCCAAGATGGAGGGCTGCCTGCGCGCGGTGCGCTCCGGCGTCGGCACCGCCCGCGTGCTGGACGGCCGGGTGCCGCACAGCCTGCTGCTGGAGATCTTCACCGACGAGGGCATCGGCACGATGGTCGTGCCCGACGACGAACCGACCGTGACCGGGGGACTCGCATGACTTCCAACGCCCAGCTCACCGAGCGCTGGCAGCACTCCTTCACCGACAACTACGGCACCCCCCGGATCCCGCTGGTCCGCGGCGAGGGCAGCAAGCTCTGGGACGCCGACGGCAAGGAGTACACCGACCTGCTCGGCGGCATCGCCGTCAACGCCCTCGGCACCGCCCACCCGGCCGTCGTCGAGGCCGTGAGCCGGCAGATCGCCACCCTCGGCCACGTCTCCAACCTGTTCATCGCCGAACCCACCGTCGCCCTCGCCGAGCGCTTGCTGCGCCTGGACGGCCGCCCCGGGCGGGTGTTCTTCTGCAACTCGGGCGCCGAGGCCAACGAGGCCGCCTTCAAGATCGGCCGCCGCACCGGCCGCACCCACGTGGTCGCCCTGGAGGGCGGCTTCCACGGCCGCACCATGGGCGCCCTCGCGCTCACCGGCCAGCCCGCCAAGCAGGACCCGTTCCGCCCGCTGCCCGGCGACGTCACGCACGTCCCGTTCGGCGACGTCGAGGCGCTGCGCGCGGCCGTCACCACGGCGACCGCCGCGGTGTTCCTGGAGCCGATCCAGGGCGAGAACGGCGCGATCCCGCTGCCCGAGGGCTACCTGGCCGCCGCCCGCGAGATCACCCGCGCCACCGGCACCCTGCTGGTGCTGGACGAGATCCAGACCGGCATCGGCCGCACCGGCCACTGGTTCGCCCACCAGGCCTCCGAGGGCATCGAGCCGGACGTCGTCACGCTCGCCAAGGCGCTCGGCGGCGGCCTGCCGATGGGCGCGGTGCTGGCCTTCGGCGAGGCGGCCGACCTGCTGACCCCGGGCCAGCACGGCACCACCTTCGGCGGCAACCCGGTGGCCGCGGCGGCCGGTCTCGCGGTGCTCGACACCATCGAGTCCCAGGGCCTGCTGGAGCACGCCCGCAAGATCGGCGAGCGGCTGCGCACCGGCGTCGAGGCGCTGGCGGACCCGCTGGTCTCGCACGTGCGCGGGGCCGGGATGCTGCTGGGCATCGTGCTCACCGAGCCGGTGGCGGCGAAGGTGCAGGCGGGCCTCCAGGAGGCCGGTTTCCTGGTGAACGCCGCAGTGGCGGACGCGGTGCGCCTGGCCCCGCCGCTGGTGCTCACCGAGCAGGAGGCGGACGCCTTCCTGGCGGCCCTGCCGGCCGTGCTGCGGGCCGTCCGCGAGGGCGCCCCGGACGATGCGAACCGCGCGTAGTCCGGGAGAATAATCACATGACCGTACCCAACTCCGGGCAGCCCGCCGCCGGCCCGTCGCCGCAGGTGCCGCAGACCCGCACCGCGCGCCACCGGCGGATCGTGGACCTGCTCACCCGCCAGCCCGTGCGCTCGCAGAGCCAGCTCGCCAAGCTGCTCGCCGACGACGGACTCGTGGTCACCCAGGCCACCCTCTCCCGGGACCTGGACGAGCTGGGCGCGGTGAAGATCCGCAACCGGGACGGCGCGCTCATCTACGCCGTCCCGGCCGAGGGCGGCGACCGCACCCCGCGCGCGCCGATGGGGGAGTCCGCCACCGAGGGCCGGATGGCCCGGCTGGCCGGCGAGCTCATGGTCTCCGCCACCGCCTCCGGCAACCTGGTCGTGCTGCGCACCCCGCCGGGCGCGGCGCAGTTCCTGGCCTCGGCGATCGACCAGGCGGAGGTGTTCGAGATCATCGGCACCATCGCCGGCGACGACACCGTGCTGCTGATCAGCCGGGACGCGGCCGGCGGCCAGGCACTGGCCGACCACCTGATGCAGCTCGCCCAGGCGAAGGCGCAGTAACCCCCCGTACGTCCCGTGTGGGCCCGGCTCCGGCCGGGCCCACCGGCGTATCCGGAACTCCTCGGCCACGGGGTTTTGAGTTTCATACGGAGTAGTGCATACTTATGCCTATCGCCGTAAGCCTGTTCGCACAGTTGTGAAGGAGAAAGCCGTGACCGAGCGCGTCGTACTCGCCTACTCGGGCGGTCTGGACACGTCCGTCTGCATCGGCTGGATCGCCGAGGAGACGGGCGCGGAGGTCATCGCCGTCGCCGTCGACGTCGGCCAGGGCGGCGAGGACCTGGACGTCATCCGCCAGCGCGCGCTGGACTGCGGTGCCGTCGAGGCCGAGGTCGCCGACGCCCGCGAGGAGTTCGCCGACGAGTACTGCCTGCCGGCCCTCAAGGCCAACGCCCTCTACCAGGGCGAGTACCCGCTGGTGTCCGCCCTGTCCCGGCCGGTCATCGTCAAGCACCTGGTCGCCGCCGCGCAGAAGCACGGCGCCACCACCGTCGCCCACGGCTGCACCGGCAAGGGCAACGACCAGGTCCGCTTCGAGGTCGGCATCAACTCCCTCGCCCCGGGCCTCAAGTGCATCGCCCCGGTCCGCGACTACGCGATGACCCGGGACAAGGCCATCGCCTTCGCCGAGGCCAAGGGCCTGCCGATCGCCACCACCAAGAAGTCCCCGTACTCGATCGACCAGAACGTCTTCGGGCGGGCCGTCGAGACCGGCTTCCTGGAGGACATCTGGAACGCCCCGATCGAGGACGTCTACGAGTACACCCAGAACCCGGCCACCCCGCGCGAGGCCGACGAGGTGGTCATCACCTTCGAGGCCGGCGTCCCGGTCGCGATCGACGGCCGCAAGGTCACCGTCCTGCAGGCCATCGAGGAGCTCAACAAGCGGGCCGGCGCCCAGGGCGTGGGCCGCCTCGACATGGTCGAGGACCGGCTGGTCGGCATCAAGTCCCGGGAGATCTACGAGGCCCCCGGCGCGATCGCCCTGATCACCGCCCACCAGGCGCTGGAGAACGTCACCGTCGAGCGCGAACTCGCCCGCTACAAGCGGCAGGTCGAGCAGCGCTGGGCCGAACTGGTCTACGACGGCCTGTGGTTCTCCCCGCTCAAGCGCGCCCTCGACGGCTTCGTCGACGAGGCCAACCAGCACGTCTCCGGCGACATCCGGATGGTCCTGCACGGCGGCCGGGCCGTCGTCAACGGCCGCAAGTCCGAGCAGTCGCTCTACGACTTCAACCTCGCCACCTACGACACCGGCGACACCTTCGACCAGTCGATGTCCAAGGGCTTCATCGAGATCTTCGGCCTCTCCTCGAAGATCGCCGCCCGCCGCGACCTGGGCTGAGCCCGCACCCGGCCCCGGCCGCACCCGGCCGGGGCCGCCCCCCACCCGCACTTCCCGCACGTCAGTAAGGAGCCAGCGATGTCCGCCGACCAGACCGCCTCCGGTGGCGACGTCCGCCTCTGGGGCGCCCGCTTCGCCGACGGCCCGTCCGAGGCCCTGGCCAGGCTCTCCGCCTCGGTGCACTTCGACTGGCGCCTCGCCCCCTACGACATCGCCGGCTCCAAGGCCCACGCCCGCGTGCTGCACGGGGCCGGCCTGCTCGACGACGGCGAACTCGCCGCGATGCACGACGGACTCGACCGGCTGCTCGCCGACGTCGAGGCCGGCACCTTCACCGGCACCATCGCCGACGAGGATGTCCACACCGCCCTGGAGCGGGGCCTGCTGGAGCGCCTCGGCCCCGACCTCGGCGGCAAGCTGCGGGCCGGCCGCTCGCGCAACGACCAGATCGCCACCCTCTTCCGGATGTACCTGCGGGACCACGCGAAGACCATCGGCGCCCTGCTGCTCGACCTCCAGCACGCCCTGGTCGGCCTAGCCGAGGCCCACCCGGACACCGCCATGCCGGGCCGCACCCACCTCCAGCACGCCCAGCCGGTCCTCTTCGCCCACCACGTCCTCGCGCACGTGCAGGCCCTCGGCCGCGACGCCGAGCGGCTGCGCCAGTGGGACGCCCGCACCGCCGTCTCCCCCTACGGCTCCGGTGCGCTGGCCGGCTCCTCGCTCGGCCTCGACCCGCAGGCCGTGGCCGCCGACCTCGGCTTCGAGGGCGGCTCCGTCGGCAACTCCATCGACGGCACCGCCTCGCGCGACTTCGTCGCCGAATTCGCCTTCGTCACCGCGATGATCGGGATCAACCTCTCCCGGATCGCGGAGGAGGTGATCATCTGGAACACCAAGGAGTTCGGCTTCATCACGCTCCACGACGCCTTCTCCACCGGCTCGTCGATCATGCCGCAGAAGAAGAACCCCGACATCGCCGAGCTCGCCCGCGGCAAGTCCGGCCGGCTCATCGGCAACCTCACCGGCCTGCTCGCCACCCTCAAGGCCCTCCCGCTCGCCTACAACCGCGACCTCCAGGAGGACAAGGAGCCGGTCTTCGACTCCTGCGACACCCTCGAAGTCCTGCTGCCCGCCTTCACCGGCATGATGGCCACCCTCACCGTCCACCGCGAGCGCCTCGAAGAGCTCGCCCCGGCCGGCTTCTCCCTCGCCACCGACATCGCCGAATGGCTCGTCAAGCAGGGCGTGCCGTTCCGGGTCGCCCACGAGGTCGCCGGCGCCTGCGTCAAGGAGTGCGAGGCCCACGGCATCGAACTCGCCGACCTGACGGACGAGCAGTTCGCCGCCATCTCCGAGCACCTCACCCCCGAGGTCCGCACCGTGCTCAGCGTCCACGGTGCGATCGCCTCCCGCAACGGCCGCGGCGGCACCGCCCCCGACGCCGTCGCCGTCCAGCTCGCCGAGGTCAAGGCCGACCTGGCCGCCCAGCAGACGTGGGTCACCGGCTGAGCGCGGCCCCGAGCACCCGGGGGAGGGGCGTGGCGGACCGACCGCCGCGCCCCTCCCGCGCGCACGCCACCGCACGGCCGTAACCGGCCCGGCCCCCGCCGGGTCAAGCACGGTATGCGCACCGACCCCCCGTCCCACCCGTCCGCCGAGGACGAGGTCCTCGCCGGGCTGCGCCGCCGCCTCGTCCACGAGGCCGTCGCCGCCCTGCCCGGCCGCTGCCCGCAACTGGTCGCCGCCCTCACCGAGGACCCGCCGCCGACCTACCGCGAACTCTCCCGCCGCCTCGGCATGCCCCGCGGCTCCATCGGCCCCACCCGCGCCCGCTGCCTCGCCTGCCTGCGCGCCCTGCTGCACGCCGAGCGCCACGCCTGACCCGGGCCGCCGTGACCCGCCCCGCCCGGCCCCCGCCGCTCACCCGACCGGACGTGACGTCCGCCACGCCCGCCGCCCGGGCGGGCGTGACCCTCGCCACGTCCGGCGGCCACGAGGTTGAGGGCAGCTGACGCGCGGGTAAGGCGCTGGCGAACGCCGCTCTTGACGGTGACGCGCCCGCCCCGATACTGACCGTGAGCGTGCCGCCGCCGACACGGCCCCACAGGGCCGTGCGGGCTGGTACGTTCGTGCGCCACCCCGGTCTGGGCGGATCCCCGGCCGGGACAACACCTCCGGCAGGGACCCGGTGCGACACCCTCACGTCCACGCGCCGGCACAAGGATGGGGAGGCCCCCGCACATGGGCATGAGCGTCATCATTTCGACCGCCGACACGAACGACGCGGAGCAGATCCTCAAGCTCCAGTACCTCGGCTACCAGAGCGAGGCCGAACTCTACGGGGACTGGGCCATCGAGCCGCTGACCCAGACCCTGGAGAGCCTGCGCACCGAACTGACCGAGCAGCACGTCCTGGTCGCCCGCCTCGGCGAGGAGATCGTCGGCACCGTGCGCGGCGTGCGCGGCCCCGACGGCGTCGGGCGGATAGGGCGCCTGGTCGTCCACCCGCGCATGCAGCGCCACGGCCTCGGCGGCCGCCTGCTGGAAGCCCTCGAACAGCGCCTCGCCCAGGACGGCGCGGTGACCTCCTACCAGCTCTTCACCGGCGACCGCAGCCTCGGCAACCTGCGCCTCTACGCCCGCCAGGGCTACCGGCGGACCACCGTCGAACAGGTCAGCGGCCGGGTCACCCTGGTCCACCTGGAGAAGCCCGCCGCCGCCCCGCTCGCCGCCACCGCCTGAACGCCCCGGCCGTCCCGGTTCCCGCCGGCGCCGCCACCATCCGGACCCCCGGTGGCGGCGCCGAGCCGCGTCACCCCAGCTCACCGCCCCAGGTGTCCGCATTGCGGACAGCCCGTGCGGACAATTGGGCGTACCCCGGCCCATCTGTTTTACTGGCTCACATGACTGCGACGACGAAATGGACCCCCACCGGCACACTGCCGGCAGGTGAGCGTGCCATGTGCCGTCGAATGTGTCACCGCTGAGGGCCATCGCCCCCGGCACCCGCTGAGAGTGCCCCTCCCTCGCGCCCCGAAGCGAGAACCCGGCGCCGCTGCCGTCCCCGTGCGAGCGCGCCCGTCCTGCCGTCCCCCCTCCTCCCGCCTGCCCGCCCGCCCGCGGACGGCCGGTGACTCGTAAGGGCCACGCCGTCGCGCGGCCCGGCCGCCCGGCGGCGACGATCAAGGGACGGCGGGTTCGCATCCCCACGGCACGTGGCGCCGTCGCGCGCCGCCCACCGCACCCCCGGTACGGCGGCCGCACGCCGCCCGCCCCGACCCACGGAAGCAGCTGTGATCACCACCACGGACCTCACCAAGGTCTACCGCTCCCGCGGCCGCGAGGTGACCGCCCTCGCGGGCGTCGACCTCCACGTCCGCCCCGGCGAGGTCTACGGAGTCGTCGGCACCAGCGGCGCCGGCAAGTCCACCCTCATCCGCTGCGTCAACATGCTGGAGCGCCCCAGCTCCGGCACCGTCACCGTGGACGGCGTCGAACTCACCGCCCTGTCCGGCGGCGAGAACCGGGCCGGCCGGGAACTGCGCGAGGCCCGCCGCCGGATCGGCATGGTCTTCCAACACTTCAACCTGCTCGCCTCCCGGACCGTCCAGCAGAACGTCGAACTCCCGCTGGAGATCATCGGCCTGGACCGCACCGAACGCCGCCGCAAGGCCGCCGAACTGCTCGACCTCGTCGGCCTCGCCGACAAGGCCCGCAGCTACCCCGGCCAGCTCTCCGGCGGCCAGAAGCAGCGCGTCGGCATCGCCCGCGCCCTAGCCGGCGACCCCAAGGTGCTGCTCTCCGACGAGGCCACCTCCGCGCTCGACCCCGAGACCACCCGCTCCATCCTCAAGCTGCTGCGCGAGCTCAACCAGCAGCTCGGCCTCACCGTGCTGCTGATCACCCACGAGATGGACGTCATCAAGACCGTCTGCGACTCCGCCGCCCTGATGCGCGGCGGACGGGTCGTCGAGTCCGGCGCCCTCACCGACCTGCTCGCCGTCCCCGACTCCGAGCTCGCCCGCGAGCTCTTCCCGCTCGGCGAGTTCGGCACCGGCCACCCCGGCGCCACCGTGCTGGAGATCACCTTCCAGGGCGACACCCCCGCCCAGCCCTTCGTCTCCCAGCTCGCCCGCACCTACCAGATCGACATCAACATCCTCGGCGCCGCCGTCGAGACCATCGCCGGGCGCATGGTCGGCCGGATGCGGGTCGAACTGCCCGGCAGCCACCAGGACAACGTGGTGCCCATCGGCTTCCTGCGCGAGCAGGGCCTCCAGGTCGACGTCCTCGACACCACCCTCACCGCGACGACGAAGGGAGCGGACGCATGACCTGGGACCAGATGCAGGAACTGATGTGGCCCGCCACCTGGGAGACCCTCCAGATGGTCGGCGCCGCCACCGTCGGCACCGTCCTGCTCGGACTGCCGCTCGGCGTGCTGCTGGTCGTCACCGACAAGGGCGGCCTGCTGCAGAACCTGCCCGTCAACAAGGTGCTCGGCGCCGTCGTCAACATCGCCCGCTCGGTGCCGTTCATCATCCTGATGATCGCCCTGATCTCCTTCACCCGCTGGCTGGTCGGCACCTCCATCGGCTGGCAGGCCGCGACCGTGCCGCTCACCATCGGCGCGATCCCGTTCTTCGCCCGCCTCGTCGAGACCTCCGTGCGCGAGGTCGACCGCGGCCTGGTCGAGGCCGTCCAGGCGATGGGCGGCTCCGCCTGGACCATCGTGCGCAAGACGCTGATCCCCGAAGCCCTGCCCGGCCTGGTGGCCTCCGTCACCACCACGATCATCACCCTGATCAGCTACTCCGCCATGGCCGGCGCGGTCGGCGGCGGCGGCCTCGGCACCCTCGCCATCAACTACGGCTACTTCCGCTTCGAGACCGCCTTCATGTGGATCATCGTCGCCGAACTGGTGATCATCGTCACCGTCGTGCAGCTGCTCGGCGACTGGGCCGTCCGCTCCCTCGCCCACCGCGGCCGCGCCGGCGGGCGGACCCGCCTGCTCCGCCCGCGCGGCCGCGTCCCCGCCGCCCCGGCCGGCCCCGGCGACGACCTCGTCGCCCCCTAGACCACCCGGCGTCCGAACCCCGGACCCGGCTCCCCGCATCACGCAGAAAGGCACTTTTCGTGCGCAACGCCCTGAAGTTCACCAGCGTCCTCGCCACCGCCGGCATCGCCCTCTCCCTCGCCGCCTGCGGCAGCAACGGCGACTCGAAGTCCTCCTCGGACCCGAACGCGCCGCTCACCGTCGTCGCCAGCCCCACCCCCCACGGGCAGATCCTCAAGTACGTCAAGGACAACCTCGCGGACAAGGCCGGCCTCAAGCTCACCATCAAGGAGGTCACCGACTACGTGACCCCCAACACGGCGGTGCAGGACGGCTCGGCCGACGCCAACTACTTCCAGCACGTGCCGTACCTGGAGGACTTCAACAAGAAGCACGGCACCCAGATCGTCTCCGTCGAGACGGTCCACCTGGAGCCCCTCGGCCTCTACTCCAAGAAGGCCAAGGCCGTCGGCGACATCAAGGACGGCGCCACCGTCGGCCTGCCCAACGACGCCACCAACGAGGGCCGCGCGCTCAAGCTCCTCGCCGACAACAACCTCATCACCCTCAAGGCCGGCGTCGGCACCGCCGCCACCCCCGCCGACGTCACCGGCAACCCGAAGAACCTCAAGTGGAAGGAGCTGGAGGCCGCCCAGCTGCCCCGCTCCATCGACGACCTCGACGCCGCCGTCATCAACGGCAACTACGCCCTCGACGCCGGCCTCAAGCCCACCAGCGACTCGCTGATCCTGGAGAAGGCCGAGGGCAACCCCTACGCCAACATCCTCGCCGTCAAGCAGGGCAAGGAGAACGACCCGCGGGTCAAGAAGCTCGCCGAGCTGCTCCACTCGCCCGAGGTCAAGAAGTACATCGACGACACCTTCCAGGGCGCCGTCATCCCGGCGTTCTGATCCACGCCGAGCGCACCACCGACCCGTCCCGCCGGACACCACCGGGCCCCCGCCGCAACCAGGCGGGGGCCCGGTCGGGCAGTATGCACCAGTGACGGTCCGACAGGCCCACATCTGACGTACCGTCGTCCGGTCCGTGCACCGCGTGACCACCCGGCACCGGCGAGGCGTACGGTGTGTCCACGACCCGGCGAGGAGAGACGGCATGGCAGCGAGCTTCCCCGAGACCGCCATCAGCACCGAACGGCTGCTGCTGCGCCCGCTTGCGGAGGACGACGCCCCCGGCCTGGCCGCCATGATGGCCGACGAACTCGTCCTGGCCTGGACCGACCGGCCCCACCCCTTCACCGAGGCCCACGCCCTCGACCTGGTCCGCACCCTCGCCCCCGCCCACCGCGCCGCCGGCCACGGCATCGTCCTCGCCGTCACCGAACACCTCACCCAGCGCCTCGTCGGCCTCGTCGAACTGCGCCACACCGACTGGCGGCTGCGCTCCACCGAGATCTCCTTCGTCACCGCCGCCTGGGCCCGCGGCGAGGGCTACGCCCCCGAAGCCGTCCTCGGCGTCGCCCAGTGGCTCTTCGAGGACCGCGGCTTCCAGCGCCTGGAACTGCGCACCGCCGCCGGCAACACCGCCGCCCAGCAGGTCGCCCAGAAGATCGGCGGCATCAGCGAGGGCGTGCTGCGCAGCGCCTGGATAGTGCGCGGCGAGTCCGGCGCCGCCGACGAGGCGGAGGCGTCCGGGGCCGAGAGCCGCAGCGACCTCATCCTGTGGAGCCTGCTGCCCGAGGACCTCGAAGCCCCCGAGGCACCCGCCCCCGCCTGGGCCGGCGGCGACCGCTACGTCCTGCGCGACTGAACCCGCCGCGCCCCGGCCGCCGACCCCCGGCCGCCGACCCCAGATCCCCGGCTCCCGATCCTCGGCTCCCGCGCCCCGGCCGCGCCGCGTGTCGCGCGCCTCGCCGGGCACAGGTGTGCGAGATGTCCGCGCCGGGGGGATCACACCCGGTAGCCTCTGACCGGCGCCGGTGTGCGGCGCCTGACGGTGCACGGACGGCGAGGGAGACAGCCGCAGATGGCTGACCGGATCACGGTCATCGGGTGGGACGGCACGCCGCTGACCGAGGCCGCCGCCGCGGCCCTCGCCGCAGCCACCCTGGTGGCCGGCGCCCCCTACCAGCTCAAGGCCCTCCCGGTGCCGGCCGCCGCCGAACGCATCGCCCTCGGCAGCATCCAGCTCGCCGCCCGCCGGATCGCCGAACACCGCGGCGCCGCCGTCGTCATCGCCGAGGGCGACCCCGGCTTCTTCGGCGTCGTCCGCACCCTGCGCCGCCCCGAACACGGCCTCGAACTCGAAGTCCTGCCCGCCGTCTCCTCCGTCGCCGCCGCCTTCGCCCGCGCCGGCATGCCCTGGGAGGACGCCCAGGTCGTCAGCGCCCACGGCGGCCGGCTGCGCCGCGCGGCCAACGTCTGCCGCGCCCACCCCAAGGTCGCCGTCCTCACCGCCCCCGGCGCCGGACCGAGCGAACTCGCCCTGATGCTCCGCGGCGTCCACCGGACCTTCGTCGTCTGCGAGGCCCTCGGCACCCCCGACGAGGACGTCACCGTCCTCACCTCCGACCGCGTCGCCGACCACATCTGGCGCGACCCCAGCGTCGTCCTGGTCATCGGCGGCAGCAGCGCCGGCGGCCCCGGCGGCGGACCGCAGGGCGGCGGCGCCGGCGAAGCGGCCGGCTGGCTCGCCGGACGCCCCGTCGGCTACCCCGGCCCCGACCGCGGCTGGGCCCTGCCCACCGACACCTACACCGGCACCGAGCGCACGCCCGGCGCGCCCGACACGCTCCCGGCGCACGTCCGCGCGCTCGTGCTCGCCCGCCTCGGCGCACGCCCCGGCGACCTCGTCTGGTCCGTCGGCGCCGGCAGCGGCGCACTCGCCGTCGAGGCCGCCCGCTTCGGCGCCGCCGTCGTCGCCGTCGAGGCCGACCGCGCCGCCTGCGCCCGCCTCGCCGTCAACGCCCGCCGCTACGGCGTCGAGGTCGAGACCGTCCACGGCCACGGCCCCGACGTCCTCGGCGAACTCCCCGAACCCGACGCCGTCGTCGTCGAGACCGGCGGCCCCGACGTCGTGCGCGCCGTCCTCTCCCGCCGCCCCGAACGGATCGTCGCCGTCGCCCGCACCCTCGCCGAGGCGGAGGAGGTCCGCCGCACCATCGCCGACGCCGGCTACCGCGCCGACGGCGCACTGCTCCAGTCCGCGCCGCTGCTCGCACCCGCCACCACCCCCGGCGGCGACGGCGGCCACGGACTGCGCCTCGGCGTCGGCGACCCCGGCACCTTCCTGCTCTGGGGTGAGCAGAAAGCGTGAAGGCCCGGTGCCGATTCCGCCCGCCGCACCCCGGCGGCGGCATCGCCCGGCCGCCCCGGACGGTGATCCAGGTCGCATCCGGACACCGATTCGAGAGGCGGCCCCGCCGGGCCGGTAGTGTGGCGTCCGGGACGGCTGCGGCCTCCGCCGACCCGCCCGATCCGGTCGGTCCGGCGCCTTTCTGACGCGGTACGGACCGGTACGGCTCGAAGTGTGGGCAATTCGACGGGCCGCCCGCCGGACCTGGAGAATGCCGTAGGGTCCGGTGCGGTCGTGCCGGTTGCCCCGGCTTGTCGTTGTTTCAGATGACGCGCCACCGCTCACGCGTGGCGCACGGGCCGGGGTGCCGCAGCGCGCCGGAAGGACTTCGGCCGCAGCGCCTCGGCGCGGCGGCCGTGTGTGGTTGAGGGGCGGGCCGGTGCAGGCCCGGCCCGTGCGGATGGGCGCTGCGGTCGGTGATCGCGTCGCCGAGGGCGCGGCAGCGGCCTGGAAGGAGCTTTGACATGACCGATGGCGGCCACGTCCCGAACGAGGGACTGCCGGAGCACCTGCTCGCCGGGCCCGACCCGCTCGGTGGCCCCGAGGGCGCCGCGGCCGTCGCACCCGGACCGGGCGTCGCGACGGACGGCACCGGCCTGCCCGGCACGCTCCCGCCGCACGGCGTCCCCGCCCAGGGCACCCCGCTCGGCGCGCCCGGCTACGCCCCCGCCGGCGTCCCCGGCACCCCCGGCGACGGCTGGAACGTCGACCCGGGCGCCCAGCGGCCCGCCTTCCACTTCGTCGACCAGCCGGACGGCCTCGACGACGAGGACGACGTCCTGCTGATGCCCGGCCCGCAGGGCTCCTGGGGCGAACCGGCCCCCGACCAGCAGACCCCGCCCGGCACGCCCGTCGAGCCGTCCTGGCCGCCGCTGGACCCGCCCGTGCTCGGCGCCGCCCACGGCACCGCGCAGGCCCCGGCCCCCCAGGCGCCGCTGCACGCCCAGCCCGCGCCCGGCGCCCAGACCGTCCCCGTCCAGGGGCAGGGCCCCGAGGCGATGACGGCCGCTCAGCCGCCGCGCCGCCCGCTGCACGCCGGCCCGCCGATCCCGGACCCGTCCCTGATGACCGGCCAGGTCCCGGTGCGCTCCCTCGCCGACCGCGGCCCCTCCACCGGCAGCACGCCCGCCCACGGCATCCCGATCGTGCCGGCCGCCGTCCAGCCGGAGCCGCAGGCCGCCCCGGCGGCCGCGCCCGTCGCGCCCGTGGTCCAGCCCGCGCCGGCCGTCCAGCAGGCCGCCGCTCCGGTGGAGGTCCCGGCGCCCGCGGAGGCCGCCGCGCCCGCCGTGCCGGCCACGCCCGCCGAGACCCCCGAGGCCGTCGCCGCGCCCGCGCCGGTGGAGGTCCCGGCCCCCGCGCAGCCGCTCGCCCCGGCCGCCGCCGCGCCCGAGACCGCCGAGCCGGCCGTCGCCCCCGCCGCCGAGGTCCCGGCCGCCGCCGAGCCGGTGCAGGGGGAGACCCCGGCCGCCGACGCGCAGCCCGCCGCTCCGGCCGGCCAGCCGCGCCGCATCTCCGCCTTCCTGGCCGCGCCGACTCCGCACGGTCTGCCGCCGGTCGAGGCCGGCGCCCCGGCCGCCCAGGCCCCGGCCGCCGTCGAGACGGAGGCGGAGCAGTCCGCCCCCATAGCGCCCGCCGTCGACGGGACCGCCGCGCCTGCCGAGGTCGCGCCCGCCGAGGTCGCGCCCGATGCGACCGCCGCGCCCGCCGCCGAGGCCGCTCCGGCCGAGGCCGCGGCCCAGCCCGCCGTGCCCGCCCCGGCCGAGCAGCCCGCTCCCGAGGCCCCGGCCGCCGAGCAGGCCGTCGTCGAGCAGGCCGCGGCCGAGCAGCCGGTTGCCGAGCAGCCGGTCGTCGAGCAGCCCGCGGTGGAGCAGCCCGTGGTGGAGCAGGCCGCCGCCGAGGCGCCCGCCGCCGCCGAGCAGCAGCCCGTCGTCGAGGCCCCCGCCGCCGAGGCCGTGCCCGAGGTCGCGGCCGAGACCGCCGTCGGGACGGGCGAGATGCCCTCGGGCCAGCCCGTCGCCGTCCCCGCCGCCGGAGCGGCCGCTCCCGTGGACACCGCCCCGGTCGCGGAGGGGACCGCCGCCCCCGCCGAGGCCCCGGCCGTCGCCGAGCCGGCCGCGGAGCCCGTTGCCGAGCAGCCCGCCCCCGAGGCCGAGCCCGAGGCCGAGGCCGCCCCCGAGGCCGTCGCCCCGGCCGAGCCCGCCGAGGCGGCCCGGGAGACCGGGGCCCCCGAGGCCACGGAGTCCGCCGAGGTCGGCGAAACCGCCGGGACCGCCGACGCCCCCGAGGCCGTCGACGCCTCCGCGACCGCCGAGGCCACCGCGACCGTCGCCGAGGCCACCGAGGAGGCCGAAGCCGCCGCCGAGGCCGCCGAGCCCGCCGAGCCGCGCGGCCCGGCCGCCCCCGGCTACGACGACGCCGGCCGCGAGGCCGTCCACCAGGTGATCCGCGAGCGCCGCGACATCCGCAACGGCTTCCGCCCCGACCCGATCCCGCACGAGGTGCTGATCCGCGTCCTGGAGGCCGCCCACACCGCCCCCAGCGTCGGCTACTCCCAGCCCTGGGACTTCGTGGTCATCCGCTCCGCGAAGACCCGCCGCAGGATGCACGAGCTCGCCGAGCGCCAGCGCGAGGCCTACGCGGACTCGCTGCCCAAGGGCCGGGCCAAGCAGTTCAAGGAGATGAAGATCGAGGCGATCCTTGAGACGCCCGTCAACATCGTGGTCACCGCCGACCGCACCCGCGGCGGCCGCCACACCCTGGGCCGCCACACCCAGCCGCAGATGGCCCCGTACTCGGCCGCCCTCGCCGTCGAGAACCTCTGGCTGGCCGCCCGCGCCGAGGGCCTCGGCGTCGGCTGGGTGAGCTTCTTCGACGAGGAGGAGCTGGTCCGCGAGCTCGGTCTGCCCGAGCACCTGGAGGTCGTCGCCTACCTGTGCGTCGGCTTCGTCGACGCCTTCCCGGACGAGCCCGAGCTCGCGCAGCAGGGCTGGGCGAAGAAGCGCCCGCTGTCCTGGGTCGTCCACGAGGAGCAGTACGGCAACCGGGCCCTGCCGGGCGAGGAGCCGAACAACCTGCTCTCCGAGACCCTGCGCGGCATCCGCCCGCTGGACGCCAAGGCGCTCGGCGAGGCCTGGGACCGCCAGAAGCGGATGACCAAGCCGGCCGGCTCGCTCGGCATGCTGGAGATCATCTCCGCCCAGCTGAGCGGCCTGTCCCGCAAGTGCCCGCCGCCGATCCCGGAGCCCGCCTGCGTCGCGGTCTTCGCCGGTGACCACGGCGTGCACGCCCAGGGCGTCACCCCCTGGCCGCAGGAGGTGACCGCCCAGATGGTCGGCAACTTCCTCGCCGGGGGAGCGGTGGTCAACTCCTTCGCCAAGCAGATCGGCACCGAGGTCTGCGTGGTCGACGTCGGCGTGGCCGCCGAGCTGCCGGACGCGATCCAGCAGGGCCGCACCACCGGCCTGCTGCCGCGCAAGGTCAAGCCCGGCACCGACGACATGACCCAGGGCCCGGCGATGACCCGCGAGGAGGCCCTCAAGGCCCTGGAGGTCGGCATCGAGACCGCCCGCGACCTCGTCGCGGCCGGCAACAAGGCGCTGGTCACCGGCGACATGGGCATCGCCAACACCACCGCCTCCGCCGCCCTGATCTCGGTGTTCACCGGCCTGGACCCGGCCGAGGTCACCGGCCGCGGCACCGGCATCGACGACGAGACGCACACCCGCAAGGTCGAGGTCGTCCGGGCCGCCCTGGCCCTGCACCAGCCCGACCCGGGCGACCCGATCGGCGTCCTGGCCGCCGTCGGCGGCCTGGAGCACGCGGCCCTGGCCGGCTTCCTGCTCGGCGCGGCCAGCCTGCGCACCCCGGTCATCCTGGACGGCGTGATCGCCGGCTCGGCCGCGCTCGTCGCCAAGGCGATCGCCCCCGAGGTGCTGGCCGCCTGCATCGCCGGCCACCGCTCGGCCGAGCCCGGCCACCAGGCCGCGCTCACCAAGCTGGGCCTGCGTCCGCTGATCGACCTCGACCTGCGGCTCGGCGAGGGCACCGGTGCCCTGCTGGCCCTGCCGCTGGTGCAGAGTGCGGCCCGCGCGATGCACGATGTAGCCACCTTCGACTCCGCCGGGGTCACCGAGAAGGCCTGACGCCCGCCCGATCCGCTCCGCGCACCGGCCCGAGGGCGCGCCGGTGCGCGGAGCGGCGCCGCGTCGCACCCCCACACCCTCACCGATCCAGGAGCACCACCGATGACCGCGCCCACCCCCCACCCCAGCACCGAGGGCCGCACCCCGTACCCGGTCGGCCTGCTGCTCGCCGGCCGCCGCGTCGTGGTGGTCGGCGGCGGCCACGTCGCCCAGCGGCGGCTGCCCGCCCTGCTCGCCACCGGCGCCGAGGTGCACCTGATATCCCCGGCCACCACCCCGGCCGTCCAGGCGATGGCCGACGCCGGTGAGCTGACCTGGCACCGCCGGCCCTATCGGGAGGGCGACCTCGCCGACACCTGGTACGCGCTGGTCGCCACCGACGACCCGGCGGTGAACGCCGCCGTCAGCGCCGAGGCGGAGCGCGGACGGGTGTTCTGCGCGCGCAGCGACGACGCCTCCGCCGCCACCGCGTGGACGCCGGCCAGCGGCCGCGACGCCGGGGCGACCGTGGCCGTCCTCACCGGGGACCCCCGGCACTCGGCCGCGCTGCGCGACTCGATCGTCGAGGGGCTGCGGGACGGCTCGCTCGCCGCCCGCCAGTACCGCGCGCACGGCGCGGGGGTGGCACTGGTCGGCGGCGGCCCCGGCGACCCGGACCTGATCACGGTGCGCGGCCGGCGGCTGCTGGCGGACGCGGACGTGGTGGTGGCCGACCGGCTGGCGCCGCGCGAGCTGCTGGCGGAGCTGCCGGAGCACGTCGAGGTGATCGACGCGTCGAAGATCCCCTACGGGCGCTTCATGGCGCAGGAGGCGATCAACCGGACGCTGGTCGAGCACGCCAAGGCCGGCAAGTTCGTGGTCCGGCTGAAGGGCGGCGACCCGTACGTGTTCGGGCGCGGCGGCGAGGAGCTGCTGGCCTGCGCCGAGGCCGGGCTTCCGGTCACGGTGGTGCCGGGCATCTCCAGCTCGATCAGCGTGCCGGCGGCGGTCGGCGTGCCGGTCACCCACCGGGGGATGACGCACGAGTTCACCGTGGTCTCGGGGCACGTCGGGCCGGACGACGAGCGCTCGCTCACCGACTGGGGGGCGCTCGCCCGGATGACGGGCACCCTGGTGCTGCTGATGGCCGTGGACAAGATCGGCGCGATCGCGGCCCGGCTGATCGCGGAGGGGCGCGCCGCCGGGACCCCGGTGGCCGTCGTCCAGGAGGGCACCACCGCCGCCCAGCGCCGGGTGGACGCCACCCTGGCCACCGTCGCCGCCACGGTCGAGGCCGAGGGCATCAAGCCCCCGGCGGTCATCGTCATCGGCGACGTGGTCAACGTCCTCGCCGCCGCCGCGTCCCCCGACGCCTGACGCCGAACGCCTGACGCCCGACGCCTCGCCGGTCTCCGCACGGTTCTCCGCGTCGGGCACTTCGCCGGGTGCGACTCCGCGAAGTGCCCGACGCGTCCTCCCGTGCCGACGGACTACTCCAGCGGCTGCTCCGTCCAGATCACCTTCCCGGTGGCCGTGTACCGCGTCCCCCACCGGTCCGCGAACTGGGCGACCAGGAACAGCCCGCGCCCGCCCTCGTCCGTGGTGGCCGCGTACCGCAGGTGGGGCGACGTACTGCTGGCGTCCGACACCTCGCAGATCAGCGACCGGTCGAGCAGCAGCCGCACCTTGATCGGCCCCGTGCCGTACCGGATCGCATTGGTCACCAGCTCGCTCAGGATCAGCTCGGTGACGAACGCCGCCTCCGCCAGCCCCCACCGCTCCAGCCGCTCCGCCACCGCCGCCCGCACCCCCGCGACCGCCGCCGGCTCCGACGGCACCTCCCACTCCGCCACCTGCTCCGCGGGCAGCCCCCGGGTCCGCGCCACCAGCAGCGCGATGTCGTCCTGCGGCCGCTCCGGCAGCATCGCCCCCAGCACGTCCGCGCACGTCTGCTCCGGCGTCCGCGGCGGCCCCGTCAACGCCGCCCGCAACAGCTCCAGCCCCTCGTCGATGTCCCGCTCGCGGTCCTCCACCAGCCCGTCCGTGTAGAGCACCAGCCGGCTTCCCTCCGCCACCTCCAGCTCCACCGTCTCGAACGGCAGCACCGCCAGCCCCAGCGGCGGCCCCGTCGGCAGCTCCGGGAAGACCACCGACCCGTCCGGGCGCACCAGCGCCGGCGGCGGGTGCCCCGCGCTCGCCGCCGTGCACCGGCGCGCCACCGGGTCGTAGATCAGGTACAGGCAGGTCGCCCCCGTCACCGCCGCCGAACCCCCGGTCGCCGACTCCTCCAGGTCGATCCGGTTCACCAGTTCGTCCAGGTGCCCCAGCAACTCGTTCGGCGGCAGGTCCAGCGTCGAGAAGTTGTGGATCGCCGTCCGCAGCCGCCCCATGGTCGCCGCCGCGTGCAGCCCGTGCCCGACCACGTCCCCGACCACCAGCGCCACCCGGGCCCCCGGCAGCGGGATCAGGTCGAACCAGTCCCCGCCCACCCCCGCCTGCGCCGGCAGGTACCGGTGCGCCACTTCCAGCGCGTTCTGCTCCGGCAGGCTCCGCGGCAGCAGACTGTGCTGCAGCGTCACCGCCATCGCGTGCTCCCGGGTGTACCGGCGCGCGTTGTCGACGCACACGGCCGCGTGCGCGACCAGCTCCGCCGCCAGCGCCAGGTCGTCCTCCTCGAACGGCTCCGACCCCTCCGTGCGCCAGAACCGGGCGATCCCCAGCAGCACCCCGCGCGCCTTCAGCGGCACCCGCACCAGCGAGTGCACCCCGTACGCCAGCACCCGCGCGGCGGCCTCCGGATCCTGCTCCCGCCACCCGGCGGCGTCCGCCAGCCGCGGCTCCACCCCCGGCAGCCCGCTGCTCAGCGCCCCGGCGAGCGGCGTCGACGGCGCCACCTCCTGGACCGTCCCCACCGGGTAGAACGGCGCGTCGTCCCGGACCGCCGCCAGCGCCGTCCGCCGCATCCGCAGCGAACCGCCGGACGGCGGCTCGTCGCCCTCCAGCACCTGGTCGGCCAGGTCCACCGTGACGATGTCGGCGAACCGGCCCACCGTCACCTGCGCCAGCTCCTCCGCCGTCCGGGTCACGTCCAGCGTGCTGCCGACCTGCACCCCGGCGTCGTACAGCAGCCGCAGCCGACGCTGCGCCACCTCGGCCCGCCCGGACAGCGCCAGCAGCTCGGTCGAGTCCCGCAGCGTCGCGACCGAGCCCGGCGGCCCGCCGTCGCGGTCCGTGGGCCGCACGTTCACCGCCAGCAGCCGCTCCCCGGCCAGCACCACCTCGTCGGTGACCGTCCGGCCGTCCGCCAGGAGCTCCAGCGGCGCCGGATCCAGGCCCAGTTCGGTCAGCGGACGGCCCTCCGCGTCCGGCGGCAGGTCGAGCAGCCGGCGCGCCTCGTCGTTGCAGAGCAGCAGCCGGCCGTCGTCGCCGACGATGAGCACGCCCTCGCGCACCGCGTGCAGCACCGCCGCGTGGTGCTCGTACATGCGGGTCATCTCGGCCGGTCCCAGCCCCCGGGTCTGCCGCTTCAGCCGCCGGCTGATCAGCGCCGTGCCGCCGGTCGCCAGCGCGAGCCCGGCGGCCGCCGCCCCCAGCACCACCGGCAGCTGCCGCTCGCTGGCACTGCTCACATTGGCGATCGTGATGCCCGCCGACACCATCCCGACCACCTGCCCGTTCGGGGCGCGCACCGGCACGATGGCCTGCACCAGCGACCCGATCGTGCCCGTGACCTGCTCGGTCACCACCTGCCCGGCCAGCGCGGGCTGGTAGTTGCCGATGACCTTCTGGCCGATCCGTGCCGGATTGGGGTGGGTGAGGCGGATGCCGTCGGTGTTGAGCACGACGATGAAGTCCACGCCCGCGTTGATCCGCGCCGACTGCGCCGAGGGCTGCAGCAGCGCGGTCGGGTCGGGGGAGCGCAGCGCGGCGACGATGCCCGGCGCGTTGGCGTAGGTCTGCGCGACCGCCACCGAGCGGTTGGTGGCCTCCTGCCGGGCGTCGTTGCGGGACTGCACCACCAGGGCGATCACGGCCGCCACCACCAGCAGCAGCACCACCAGGACCTGCAGCGCGAAGACCTGTCCGGCCACCGACCGGACCCTGGCCGGTGCCGACCGGGCCGTTCGTGATCGCTGGTGCCGACCGTGGGGGCGCCCACCGGGCGAGCCGGCGGCGGTACCGGTGGATCGGGAGGCGGCGGTGGAACCGGCCGCACCAGGGTCCGACGGAGCCCAAGATCGGCCCGGAAAACGGGCCATACGTCATATTTGCACTCCACGCGGCGGCGGGCCAAGACCGGCCGCCCCGCCCATTGGGCCGGTTGGCCTTCCCCCGCCCGACTTGGCAAGATCGCAGGGTGTCCGAACCCAGCACCATCACCGACCCCGCCGACCCGCGCCTCGCCGACTACACCGGCCTGACCGACGTCGAGCTCCGCCGCCGCCGCGAACCCGCCGAGGGCCTGTTCATCGCCGAGGGCGAGAAGGTCGTCCGCCGCGCCCTGGCGGCCGGCTACCGGATGCGGTCGATGCTGCTGACCCCCAAGTGGCTGGACGTGATGGCGGACGTCATCGCCGAGTCCGACGCCCCCGTGCACGTCGTCGAACCCGCCCTGGCCGAGGCCGTCACCGGCTACCACGTCCACCGCGGCGCCCTCGCCTCGATGGAGCGGCAGCCGCTGCCGGACGCCGCCGGGCTGCTGGCCGGCGCCCGCCGGGTCGCCGTCCTGGAGGGCCTGGTCGACCACACCAACCTGGGCGCGATCTTCCGCAGCGCCGCCGCCCTCGGCATGGACGCCGTCCTGCTCTCGCCCGACTGCGCGGACCCGCTGTACCGGCGCGCGGTGAAGGTCTCGATGGGCGCGGTCTTCGCCGTCCCCTACGCGCGGCTGGACCCCTGGCCGGACGCCCTGGGCACGGTGCGCGCGGCGGGCTTCGAGCTGCTCGCCCTCACCCCGGCCGAGACCGCCGTCGACCTCGCGGTCCTCGCCCCGCACCGCCTCCCCAAAACCGCCCTGATGCTCGGCGCCGAGGGCGACGGCCTCACCCGCCGCGCCCTGTCCGCGGCCGACCACGCCGTGCGCATCCCGATGGCCCACGGCGTCGACTCCCTCAACGTCGGCGCCGCCGCAGCCGTCGCCTTCTACGCCGTCACCGCCACCACCTGACCCCAACCCCGCCCAGGAACCGCCCCGCCGTAGCAACCCCCTGCGGCACGCGACGTACGCCGGTCTAGCCGACTTCCTGCTCCGGCCCGGCCCGCGTGCTGCGGCCACCTGGGGGTGGTGTGGCCGGGTGGGAGGTCGGGCTCGCCGACTTCCTGGTCGGGCGTATGGTGGTGCCTTCGTCCGTGGCGGCCCGGGTGTGGTGGCTTGCTGTGGTGCCTGGGGCCTGCCGCTGCGTGAGAAGTCGACTCCGCCGACTTCCTGCTCTGCGTGCTGTGGCCGCCTGGGTGGTGGTGTGGCCGGGCGGGGAGTCCGGGCCGGGCGACTTTCTGCTCCGGCGTCCTCGCGTGGGGCGCGCGGGGTTGTGGCGTGGGAGGTCGGGCCCGCCGACTTCCTGGTCGGGCGTATGGTGGTGCCTTCGTCCGTGGCGGCCCGGGTGTGGTGGCTTGCTGTGGTGCCTGGGGCCTGCCGCTGCGTGA
>NZ_JBHYUU010000081.1:33028-34170 GCF_042749955.1 Kitasatospora sp. NPDC059462
GAAGTCGACTCCGCCGACTTCCTGCTCTGCGTGCTGTGGCCGCCTGGGTGGTGGTGTGGCCGGGCGGGGAGTCCGGGCTGGCCGACTTTCTGCTCCGGCGTCCTCGCGTGGGGCGTCCGGGGTTGTGGCGTGGGAGGTCGGGCCCGCCGACTTCCTGGTCGGGCGTATGGTGGCGCCTTTGTCCGTGGCGGCCCGGGTGTGGTGGCTTGCTGTGGTGCCTGGGGCCTGCCGCTGCGTGAGAAGTCGACTCCGCCGACTTCCTGCTCCGCGTGCTGCGGCGCCTGGGGAGTCGGGTCCGCCGACTTCCGCGGGCGTTCGCCCGGGGTCAGCCGGTCGGGGCGGTGGGAGGGGCGGGGGCGGCGGCGGGGGGTGGGGTGGTGACCGGGGGAGTCATGGTGGGGGAGCCGGGCCAGGACTCCTCCAGGGTGCCGTCCGCGCGCAGCGTGTAGCGGGTGGACGTGGCGGCCCCGGTCTGGGCGACCCGCTCCTCCCGCACCAGGGCGCCGTTCTCCAGCCGCCAGGCCGCCGTCGCCTGCGGATCGGCCGCGGAGGAGCGCGAGGTCATGGCGACCGGGTTGCCGCCGTTGAAGGTGAACAGCTGCACCAGGTCGACCGGGACCGAGCCCTCCGAGCGCCGCAGCACGATCACGGTCGCCGGCTCGCCCTTGTACCGCGCCGGGAGGACCGCGCTGAGCACGACCTGCGGCCCCGCGCCCGCCGTCGAGCGGCCGTCCCGCAGGACGATCGCCGGACCGCCCGCCGGGTCGAGGTAGGTGCGGTTCGGCCAGTCGACGCCCGGGATCAGGCCCTGGGCGGGCAGCAGCGCGCCGTCCGGCGCCCCGTGCGCCGCGGCCGCCAGCGGCGTGGTCGACGGCGCGAGTCCGTCGGCCGAGATCCCCGTCCCGGCCGACGCCTCCGGCCCGGAGCCGGCCGCGGGGGCCGCCGGGGCGGCCGCCGCGGGCGCCGAAGCCGTGCCACCCGGCGAGGCCGGCGCGGACGCGGAACTCGTGGGCGCCCGGAGTCCCTGCTTGTCCCGGTTCTCGCACCCCTGCGCCGCCGCGATGGCCAGCGCCACGCCCACCGTGACCGTCACGAACACCACCAGCCGCTGCCGCAGCAGCCGCCGGCGTGCCGTCCCGGGC